>CAYGBH010000417.1:0-3842 GCA_964348055.1 uncultured Pirellulales bacterium | reverse complement strand
AATTGAACGCCGGCCAATGTTTGCCCGGCCAGTACACAACATCGACAAAGTCGCGCACCAAACCACCATTAAAGATTCTGTCGTACAGATTACCGCAAACACCCGCAGCAAAAAGGCCCAGAGCAATATGAACCAATCTTTGCCGGCTTCGGCCAAAAAGAAAAACGGCAAAAATAACTATCAACGCGATAACGGAAACCGTCGCTAATAAATAGGGCTTGCCGGTCAATATTCCAAAAGCTGCGCCATTATTTAGTGCTCTTACAAATTGCAAAAAACCATTTATGATTGAGACGCTACCACGATGCTCCAGCCAGTCGAATACCACCTTTTTAGTCCACAAATCCAGCGCCAGCCCAACCACCAGTAAAGACCAGAACGTAAGCTGTGCTTTCGAATCCGGCAACGTGAACTTTGGGCCATGCAAAAAAGCCCGACCGCAACTCGGCCGGGCACTCCTTTCTTCTGTCTTGGTCTCTGTCATAATTAATTCTTTAACGTATCGTATCGGCTCTGGGCAATTACCGTCGGCTATCTACTTTACTTTGAATGTTCTTGTATTGGCAGGAAATTATATCACAGTAAGTCCTGGTGTCAAAAACTTTTAGCAACACAGAGATTTTTTGTTTTTGAGCATTTTTTCGAAATGTTTGACATACCAAACGCAGCCTAATATCATAGTGAACTAACTCGGTTAAATGCTAAGATGCGGACGAGGTAATGCCTCGTCTTTGTTGCTTTTGCTTGAAAGGTTTTTCCTTTATGGCGAAACGAAAAGTAACCTTGAAAAACAAGCCGTTCGTACTGATTATTCGCGATGGATGGGGTCATAATCCCAACAGCGCTGAAGATGAATATAACGCCATCAAGCGTGGCAATACTCCTGTAGATGATATGCTGATGGCCGAGTATCCAAACTGTCTTATCCATACCAGTGGTGAAGATGTTGGCTTGCCGGACGGCACGATGGGCAACAGCGAAGTAGGGCATCAAAATATTGGAGCCGGCAGAATCGTCCCGCAGGAATCTGTAAGAATCAGCAAAGCCATTCGCGATGGGTCATTTTTCAATAATAAGGAATTTCTAAATTTGATCAAATTTGTAAAAGATAATAACGGTAAAATGCACGTTATGGGGCTGTGCAGTAACATTGGCGTACACTCGCTGTTAGACCACCTGTATGGCCTGCTTGAACTGGCAAAAAGAAACGATATAAAAGATATTTTTATCCACGCATTTACCGACGGCCGGGACTCACCACCGGACAGCGGAGCAGGATACATAGCTGACATTGAAAGAAAAGCTGAAGAAATAGGCGCGGGCAAAATCGCGAGCGTTATGGGCAGATTCTACGCGATGGACCGCGACAGCCGGTGGGACCGCGTGCAAAAGGCTTATGAATGTATGAGGATAGGTAAAACCGCCCCGGGCGGAAAAGCAGCCAGCGCCGCAGAGGCGGTCGCCAGGAGCTACGAAAAAGAGGTAACCGATGAATTTATCGAGCCGACATGCATTATCAATGAAGACAATGAACCGATAGCCACTATCGACGACGGTGATGGCGTAGTATTCTTCAATTTTCGCGGCGACAGACCACGCGAAATTACGCGGGCATTCGTTGAGCCGGGCTTCAAAGAATTCGCGAGAACTACCAAACCAGATATATATTTTGTCTGTACGACCGAATACGATGCGACGATACCGGCACCGGTGGCGTTTCCAAAGCTGCCAAAAATGAAAAATATCTTGGGGGCGTACTGGAGCTCGCTGGGGCTGAAACAATTTCGCTGCGCAGAGACGGAAAAATACGCCCATGTCACTTTCTTCTTCAACGATTATACCGAAAAGCCGTTCAGCGGCGAAGACAGACAAATCGTACCTTCACCGCGAGTTCGAACATACGACTTAAAGCCAGAAATGAGCGCCTATGAGGTTACCGAGGTTGTATTGGAAAGACTCGACTCGAATAAATACGATGTAGTAGTGGTCAATTTTGCCAATCCGGATATGGTTGGCCACACCGGCGTATTGTCAGCAGCGATAAAAGCGGCCGAGGCGGTGGATGAATGCGTGGGCAAAGTCCTGGACAAAGTAAAAAGTCTGGGCGGAGCGGCGATAATCACCGCTGACCACGGCAATTTCGAAAAAATGATAGATGGGAACCCTGATAACCCGCATACCGCCCATACGATTGGTGATGTGCCGCTGATTGTATTCGATGAACGCTTTAAGAATAGGAAGCTGCGAGAGGGCGGAAGATTAGCCGACATAGGGCCTACGTTGCTGGAAATGATGGACCTACCACAAACAGAAGAAATGACCGGTAAAAGCTTGATAGAATAACGAATATTGAATAAGGAACTTCGAATCTCGAAGTTTGCTATTTGTCATCGCATATTCAAACGCGCTTCATGGGGGCGGGAGAAAACAATGGGGCAAATAGTCATCCTTGACCAAAATATGGTTAACATGATCGCAGCCGGCGAGGTAGTTGAACGGCCGGCCAGCGTGGTCAAGGAACTGATGGAAAACAGCATCGATGCGGGGGCAACAAAAATAACGGTATCGGTCGAAGACGGGGGCAGAAAACTAATATCGGTCACCGATAACGGCTGTGGGATGGACGGCGAAGACCTTGCCCGCGCATTTGAGCCGCACACCACCAGCAAAATCAAAACCAGCACCGACCTGCGCGGTATATCTACGCTTGGCTTTAGAGGCGAAGCTTTGGCAAGCATTGGGTCGGTGGCACAAGTCAGGGCCGTGAGCAGAACGAGAGATTCGACCCAGGCCAACTGCATTGAGATTGATTGCGGTAATAAGAACAGTGTCAGTCCGGGCAGTGGAGATTATGGTACAACAATCCAGGTCAGAGATATCTTCTATAAATTACCCGCCAGACGTAAATTCCTCAGAACCGCCAACACCGAGATGACTCATATCACTGAGCAGCTCACGCGCATTGCACTGGCAAATGGTAACCTGGCCCTGACGTTGATAGCAAACGAGCGAGAGATTTATCGCTTATCAGGCAACCAAGATCTCCGGCAGCGAATAGCCGAACTATTTCCGATGCTGTCGGTTGGGGCCTCTGAAAATAATTTTATTGAAGCCGAAAGCAGCGAAAAAGGGCTACACATTTTGGCTTTATTGGGCAAACCCGGCATTTCACGGACAAGCGGTAAATTTCAATATATATTCTTGAACGGCCGATTCATCCGCGACAAGTTTATCTCACACGCAATCAAAGAGGCATATCGCGGGCTCTTGGAGCCTAACAGATTTCCCGTCGTCTTTTTGTTCGTTCAAATGCCCTACGAAGACTATGACGTGAACGTACATCCGACGAAAATTGAAGTGCGTTTTTATAATTCAAATTTGGTTCATTCGCAAATCCTTGGGTGTATTCGCGAAAAACTTTTAGGCACAAATCTTGAAGTGCAGGCGAACTTGTCGGCAGTCCCGCACCAAAAAAGCACTTTCTCTGGCTCGGCTTTAGTGCGGGACCAAAAAATTGCCGACGCAATGGCTGAATTTTTCAAAAAGCACCGACCTGTTCAAACGCAACAGCAATTCGGCCGGCCCTTGGAAAAGCCCTTCGCTGCGCCGCATCCTGGTGCCGGACAAATAGCCGAGAGCCGGCCCAGCCATCCTGCAACAGGAATTAGCTTAGGCCAAAGAAGATTCCTACAAATTCACGATAGTTTCATTGTCGCACAAACCGACGATGGATTTATTATTATCGACCAGCATGCGCTTCATGAGCGCATAATATATGAAGCTTTGCGCAGGCGAATGCAGAAAGGCAAACTCGAATCACAGAGACTGCTGATACCAGAAAG
>CAYGBH010000416.1:0-3847 GCA_964348055.1 uncultured Pirellulales bacterium | reverse complement strand
AGAGCAGCATCCGCTACGCTCGTCAGAGCCACACTCAGCAACAAAACAAAACAAAATAGATAAATCAGTTTCTTACACATAATATTCCTCCTTCAAAAAAATAGGATAATTAGGTTTTGGCCACGCGTCAAAACACTTCTTGTTGTTTTCAAGAAAACAAGAAAAAATTCGCACCTTCACTAAATTTGGTGCCTGCCCAGGACAATTTTTAGTAGGACTTTACTTTACCTCCTTCCTTTTACAATCACGATATAAGCGGTTAATTGAAATGTAAAAATCTTCACTCTGCGGCACAATAGCTCCTCCTTAATCGAAAAACTACAAAGATTCCACACATCACAGGCCCCAGCGACTCCCGTCGCAAGACGGGGCTGCGGGGAGGGCCAAAAACCACAAATTCACTCAATTCTATTTATACCAGATTAGTCACCTTCAATTCAAGAAAAAAATCTCACTTTTCGAGGCTTTCTTTGCTCCTCGGCTCGCCCCCACCAGCCGCAAGCGGGGGCTTGGGTACGTCGATGATGAGCAGAAGGTTGATTCTAATGCTACCCTGCGAAGTAGCTCGCTACGAAGCACGAGGTGGCAAATTTCCGAAAAATCGGTTAGAATTGGCCAGCCCACTGGTGTATTATACCAATCAAACAGGAAAATAAGTGTTAACTTGTAAGTAGCGTATACATTCATAGGAGAAAGAAATGAAATCGATAAATCGCAGAGAATTTCTGAGAGGTTCAATAGGTGCAGCTACGACGTTTACTGTCTTGGCCCAGGGTAAGAGTTCAGCGGCTGAAAACAAAGTTGTCCTGGGGGTAATGGGTGTCGGCGGCAGGGGACGTGTACTTTTGAGAAGCCTTGTGAAAAGGTCTGATGTTAAAATCAAATACATTTGCGATGCAGATACCCGATGCTACGGCCCGGCAGCAGAGGTTGTGATTGAGGGCCACAACTACAAGCCCGAATTTGTACAGGATTTTCGAAAGATGCTTGACGACCCGGAAGTCGACGCAATCGTTATCGCCACTTCCGATCGCTGGCATGCTCTCGGTACAATAATGGCCTGCCAGGCGGGAAAAGATGTTTACGTGGAAAAACCATTGTCACTGTGTATTTGGGACGGCAGAAAGATGGTTGAGGCGGCCCGTAAATACAACAGAGTCGTTCAGGTCGGAACGCAAACCCGCAGTGCCCCCTATACTGAAAAAGCCGCCCAGTACATTCGAAGTGGCAAACTGGGCGAGGTTTATCTGGCCCGCGTATTTCTTATGCAGGAGTCCGGGCGTATCCAGGTAGCTGACGTACAACGAGTTCCAGAAGGCTTGGATTATGATTTGTGGTGTGGCCCGTCCCCCATGCTGCCCTATCGGCCGGGCAGATGGTTTTGGAGGCTGTGGGATTTCTACGTCGGTTATATTATGGCTGATATGATTCACCAGGTTGATTTGGTTCGATACTTGATTGGCAAAGAATATCCGGATACCGTCTGCAATGCGGGCGGGGTTTACAACTTCGACGACGGCAGAGAGCAGCCGGATACTCAATTCGCAACGTTTGAATTCGGCAAGCTCACGTTACTGGCCGAGGCGTCCCTCTGGTCGCCTTATATGCATCGAATCGTTCACTTGAAGGACAAAACCAAATTCCCCGACTGGCCTTTCTGCGCGACAAAAGTGGAGATATGCGGAACCAAAGGATTTATGTGCTTTGGCCGGCACGGCGGCGGATGGCAGGTTTTCGAAGGAGATAGGAGTATTCGCCAAAGCAGGGCGGTCGTCTCGGAGCCGGCGATGCTGAAGTTTGGCAGTATAATCGACGAACATTTTGAGGATTTCATAAGCTGCATACGTACCCGAAAGAGACCCAAAGCGGATATCGAAGAGGCACACCTTTCAATGCTATTGTGCCATCTAGCCAATATCTCATATCGGGTTGGAAACCGAAAGCTTAAATTTAATGGCTCAACCGAAAGGTTCGTGAACGACGCCGAGGCCGACAAATACTTAAAAGCTGACTATAGAAAACCCTGGATTGTGCCTGAGAAAGTATAGGAATAAAAAATCAGGGTGGCTTTTTCGATACATCGCACTTGATTTGACAAAATCACGCCCGGATGGTATCATATAGCCCGACTCCATAATTGTCTTACGAAGAGCTCCAAAAGTCAAGAATTAACGATTCCGAATACTCCGGGAAACATGGAATAAGGAGAAGAAAATGAAATCACTGAATCGTCGAGAATTTATGAAAGGTTCTATTGGTGCGGCCGCGACTTTTGCGGCATTGTCGCAAGGCAAGGCGTACCCCACGAACAACAAAGTGGTTATGGGTGTGATGGGGCTGGGTGGTCGAGGAACATTTCTCGCTGAAAAATTCGCGCAGCGGCCCGACACGGAGATAGCCTATCTCTGTGATGCAAATACTAGGCGTTTCGCCCGAGCCCGGGAGGCGGTGGAAGAAGTCCAGAATAGAAAACCAAGGATGGTACAGGATTTTCGAAGGATCCTTGATGACCCCAGCGTTGATGTCCTTATCAATGCCACCCCTGACCACTGGCATGGCCTGGGGTCCATTATGGCCTGTCAGGCCGGCAAGGATGTCTACGTGGAAAAGCCGCTTGTGCATAATATCTGGGAAGGAAGAAAAATGATCGAGGCGGCCCGCAAGTATAAGAGGGTCGTCCAGGTGGGGATGCAGTCGCGCAGTGCTCCTTATGTTCACAAGGCCAAGCAATATATACAGTCGGGCAAATTGGGAGATGTTTACCTTGTGCGTGTGTTTAATATGATGCAGCACCGTATGCAGAAAGACAATCCCGGCCAGCCGGTTCCTGAGGGATTTGATTATGATATGTGGTGCGGCCCTGCGCCCAAACTGCCATATAATCCATCTCGCCGGTGGATTAATCAATGGGAATATAGTTGCGGTCCTATTGCTGGTGATGCGGTCCACCAATTGGACCTGGCCCGCTATCTGATAAATGATATACCATACCCGAAAACGGTCTTCCATGCCGGGGGGGTGAACGGTCTGAGAGACGGGCGGGAAATTCCTGATACTCAGTTGGCTACATTTGAATATGGTCGTCTTACCTTATTAATGGAAGCCGCACTGTGGACACCTTATATGAAAAAAACGCCCTCGGATATCCGGGATTCAGACCGGTTTCCCAACTGGCCTTTCAGCAGCACGAAAGTTGAAATTCTTGGAACTGAAGGCTTTATGTATTTTGGTCGCCATGGTGGTGGTTGGCAGGTCTACGATGCCCAGGGGGAACTAGCACATTCCGAATACGGTCGTCAGGCCGACAAGGAGCATCAGGACAACTTTCTTGATTGTATCCGAACACGAAGAAGACCTAATGCCGATGTGGAAATTGGCCACCTTTCTGTGTTACTGTGTCACCTGGCCAATATCTCATATCGGGTGGGGAATCTGAGATTGGTGTTTGACCCACAAACCGAATCGTTTACAAACTGCGACCAGGCGAATAAGTATTTGAAACGCAAATATCGCAAGCCCTGGGTGGTACCGGATAAAGTATAAAACAATAAGGGCGTTTAGCGTTCAATTTTTTAATGTTTTCTCAACGCTGTACGCTCCACACTGTACGCTCTGCAGACGGGCGGGACGAGTTAGTCGGAGCTAGGAAAGAAATGATTCTTCACCGAGTTTTAATGTTTATGAGTATCACCGTAATGTGTTGCAATTGTTCATATTCGAGGACCCCTTCAAAATGGCTGGAGATTTCCAATGTAAAAGTCAGACAGGAACGGACGGAATTGGGCGGTCCCAAGATAATCATCGAATACGATATCAAGGATAAGAACATTTCATCAGCATCTCCCGC
>CAYGBH010000415.1:0-3871 GCA_964348055.1 uncultured Pirellulales bacterium | reverse complement strand
ACAAAGGCATGGAAACAGAATTTGAGGCGGTTGATATGTTCCCTGAGGAATTGGGTAAACTGAAACAGAATGATAATGATAAAAGATAGGAAATTTGATTTCCTATCATATAAGACCGAGCGGGAAAACGGCTAGCAATCTGATGTGTATACGATATTGGCCATCTTCACACACAGTACAAACCGCTCTGCTAGAATCTCGCGGACCAATCCCACCACCCAACCAGAGCGCACCGAGCCGCACACAGACGCCCCAAAAACACACCCATTTTCACTCACAAACGACTACAACTCAGCTACAACTATACAACCCCTTATCTCGAAATTTTAAAAAATCTTGGCTCCATAAGCTCTTTAGTCATAGAGCCTTAGAAAAATCACAAAAAACGCGCACGGATTCAATGACCCTTTCCGGTTGGTTGCTGCCTGGTTGCCGTTTGTCGGGTCGGTGGTGCATGACTTTTTCGTTGACGGAAAGACGCCCAATTTGGTATAAATAGAATTGAGCGGATTTGTGGATTCTGCTCCTTTAACGTGTGGAATGATCGTAGTTTTTCGATTAAGGAGGAGCTATTGCGCCGCAGAGTAAAGACTTTCATACCGCAGTTAACATCCTATATTCGGTTCATGAAGGAGGATTATTATGTCTAAGAAGTTGATTTATTTGATCCTATTTGTGTTAGCGATTGCGAGTCTGCCCGCCCGCGCCGGATTGATACATCACTGGAAATTTGATGAGGATACCGCCGCTGGAGACACAATCGCAGTAGATTCTGTCGGAGGTCTCAATGGAACCATTCAAGGCGCAGTTACGGCCGCGGGTAAAATCGGAAACGCATTGAGCTTCGACGGCTCAGACGACTCAGTTGAGTTTTCGAACTTTATCGCGCCGCGACAAGCCACGATAATATTTTGGATGAATCCAGCGTCTGTGGGACCAAGAGGACGTATCTTTGGCAGCGCCGATGAGTACGAAGCCTACGTCGAGAGTGGCCTGCTTGTGAACCAGCTGTTCGCAGCTGGGTCACTGCCCAACTATGTCGTCAGCAACTCCACTGTCGTGGCAGACGCGTGGATCCATGTCGCGCTTGTGTATGACGGCACCTCTAATCTTCTGCAGATCTACATCGACGGAGTCCTCGACGCCGAGAACTCCATGGCTGACGATATATGGTCCGGAGGAGCGTTCGCTTTTGGCCATCGGGCTGGCAGAAACAACCAGTATTACAACGGCCTCTTGGACGACTTTCGGATTTTCGACCATATCTTGACCCAGGCCGAGATTGAGCTGGTCATGAAAGGTGTGTCTCCTGCCTTGGCCTCTAATCCCAGCCCTGTTGATGGTCAAACAGATGTGCCGCGGGATGTGGTTCTTAGCTGGACACCGGGAATTTATGCGCCGCCAGTCAACGGGCACAAAATTTACCTTAGTGAGAGCTTTAATGACGTCAACGATGGCGTTGGCGGCATCGCTACTGATGCCAACAGCTATGATCCTGGACGACTCAATTTCGGCAAGACTCACTACTGGCGCGTCGATGAAGTTAACGGCCCGCCGGACTATACGGTGCATGAAGGCAGCGTCTGGAATTTCACAACCGAGCCCTTCGCTTACGCAATCGAGAGCATCACCGCCACAGCTTCCAGCATGCAGAGTGCCGATATGGGCCCTGAAAATACAATCAACGGCTCGGGGCTGGACGACAACGACCTGCATTCAAAAGACGATTCGGACATGTGGCTTAGCAGCATCGCTGGGCCGCAGCCGACCTGGATACAGTATGAGTTCGACAAGGTTTACAAACTGCACCAGATAATAGTGTGGAACTCTAATCAAGCGGTCGAACCAATGGTCGGTTTCGGGTTCAAAGATGTTACGATAGAGTATTCGGCCAACGGCACCGACTACACAACACTGGGTACCTCTCACGAGTTTGCCCAAGCGCCTGGTGCACATGGCTACGCACATAATACTACTGTCGATTTCGATGGTACAGCAGCGAGGTACGTCAGGCTCACGGCCAAAAGCAACTGGGGAGGCATCCTGAACCAATACGGCCTTAGCGAGGTACGCTTCTTATACATACCGGTCCATGCGAGAGAATCCTCCCCAGACTCCGGGGCGACAGATGTGGACGTGGATGTGATCATTAGCTGGCGAGCCGGAAGAGAGGCAGCCCAACACGATGTCTACCTTGGCACTAATGAACAGGCTGTGTTAGATGGCACCGTTTCTGCTACTACTGTGGCTGAGCCCAGTCATGGTCCCTTATCGCTCGATTTAGGCCAGACTTACTACTGGCGGGTCGACGAAGTTAATGAAGCCGAGATCCCCGCAACATGGCAAGGCGATATCTGGGGCTTCACTGCGCAAGAGTTTCTTGTTGTGGACGATTTTGAGAGCTACAACGACCTTGACCCCACTGACCCCGAGAGCAACAGGATATTTAACACGTGGATAGATGGATACCAGCAGCCGACAAACGGCTCTGTTGTGGGTTATGAGAATCCTCCTTTTGCCGAGCAAACCATCGTTCACAGCGGCAAGCAATCCATGCCGTTGGCTTACAGCAACACTGGCGGCGCAGCCTATTCAGAGGCAGAGCTGACGCTGAGCCCACCGCAGGATTGGACAAAAGCCGGCGCTGCGATGTTAGTGCTGTATTTCCACGGCAGTTATGGCAACACTGGGCAGTTATATGTGGAGGTCGACGGCTCCAAGGTGGTCTATGACGGTGATGCCGCTGACATAGCGAAAGTAGAATGGAAGCAGTGGAATATCGCCCTCGCATCAGTTGGCACGAACCTGCAGAATGTCACGAAGCTGAGTGTTGGGATTGATGGCAGTAGTGCCACTGGTACATTGTACGTTGACGACATTCGGCTGTATCGGTTGGCTCCATAACCAGATGCACCGTGAGTGGCAATTAAGATTGCGTCGTTGATATGGCAGATTCGCATCAGTTCGGGGCTTATACTGATTGATTCGGTATAGGCCCCGTTTGTTTGTGTGCAAGGCAAGGCCAAGGTGTGTCATAGGATTGTCAACGTCTTACTACGATTGACAATGACATAAGCAGATTCACGATGTCTATTATGATTGCATCGTGAAGTCGAAGGGCTGCTCAGATAGGCAATGAACATCGATGCTTCCTTTGGACGCCTTAATTTAGCAGCCTGAAAAAATACTCCCACGTCAACGCCTTGGAGCTATCTGGCCGTATTAACCAAAAACCGCGAACAGAGTCATTACCAGTTACGGGGACCGGTTGTTTAGGGTCCTCCAGCTCGTTACAGTATAGTTGCCAATAAACTATGTAGGGACATCCCCAATCGAGAGCAGTCTCAACCACATTGGGAATCACTTTTTGGATTTGCTCGGTGGAAAACTCGTTCTCGGGCATACCAAACTCTCCCACATATACATTCCGATCGCCGAAATCAGGGCTATCCGGCATATTATTCGCTATGAAATCCAGCGCCTCCTGGAATACCTGCGAATCTTCAGACAGCTTCGTTGTCGCATCCCACGCCGAATAGGAAACCAAATCTAATTTTGTGTGAGAAAGAACTGTGTTCACTACATTAAGCCTGCTCTCCTTCATAGAGTCAACCACGCGGTTCACCTCAGCTGCGTGATATACCCAAACTCCCTTCAACCCAACCTCTTCTCTGGCTTGATTGACTCCTTCCTGCCTCGCATTAAGCCACTCGATCATACCGCTTATGGCCTCTGGCGTCGGATCAACATTTTTGTCATAACTTCCACGAATAAGCCAATCACCCTCCCAGTGCTGCAGTATAAAGGTCTTGCCGGTTCCTCTGTAAGTGGTCAATAGGTGTTTGGTCAGTTCGTAGAACTGCCTTTGTTC
>CAYGBH010000414.1:0-3876 GCA_964348055.1 uncultured Pirellulales bacterium | reverse complement strand
GCCGTGAAGGTCGCATCAAACAAGCGTTTTGTGGGTTTTGACGCTTATGAGAAAGTATTGCAAACTGACTTGCACATGGTTCTTTTGACAGCGCCGCCGCACTGGCGTGCAGAGCACTTCCGGGCTGCTGTTGAAGCGGGTAAGCACGTTTTTATGGAAAAGCCGGCAGGCGTGGACCCGAAGGGGATTCGTTCGGTCATCGAGACGGCGGAACTGGCCCGGCGAAAGCGTCTATCGGTGGTTGCCGGCACGCAGCGCCGACACAGCAAGAAATACCAGGAGACTATCCGGCGGATTCATGACGGTCAAATTGGGAAGATCGTGGCGGCCCAGGGCTACTGGAATGGCAGCGATATGCTGGGTTACTGGCAGTGGTATGACAAGGCCGGCCGCTCCGATATGGAATGGCAGTGCCGGAGTTGGCCGTGGTTCACCTGGACCAGCGGTGATCACATCGTCGAGCAGCACGTCCACAATCTCGACGTCCTCAACTGGGCACTCCAGGCACATCCGGTGCAGTGCATCGGTATGGGTGGCCGGGCTGTGCGCGACTTGGGCAATATCTACGACCACTTCGCCGTGGAGTATGAATATCCGGACGGCGTTCGCGTCTCGAGTATGTGTCGCCAGATCAACGGCTGCACCGAGAGGCGCGCTGAACATGTCGTGGGCACCAAAGGCGTCGCCGATGTCAATCTCGGCGTGATTACCGGGGAAAGGCCTTTCAAGTATGACGGGCCCGATCCCGACCACTATGTCATGGAGATGGCCGACCTGGTCAGGAGTATTCGTGAAGGTTCCCCGATCAATGAGGGAAAACAGGTGGCTGAGAGCACCATGAACGCCATCATGGGCCGGATGAGCGCCTATACCGGCCGGGCCCTGAAGTGGGACTGGGTGATGAAGGCGTCGAAACTTGACCTTACACCGCCGAAGTATGAGTTCGGCGATTTGCCGGTGCGGCCGGTAGCTGTTCCGGGTAAGACGAAACTTATTTGAGAAATCTGTGGTATTTAGCTTTAAGTTGAAAGGGTAATTCATGAAAAAGGAAGCAATGCAAGAAGGCCCCCGCAAAGCGGGAACCCAAACGCGGGGATTATCGCGGAGAGATTTCATGCGGACATCAGCGGCGGCTGGCGCTGGAGTGTTGGCGTTGGGAACAAGCCGTATCTACGCTGCAGGTTCTGATACGGTTCGCGTTGGTTTGATCGGCTGCGGCGGCCGGGGCACGCATGATACAACAAAGTGCCTGAACTCAGCAGAGAATGTAGAGCTCGTGGCAATGGGCGATCTTTTCAAGGACCGTATAGACAGGTCTCGTAGGACCCTTAAAGGGAGACTGGGCGAGAAAATAAAGGTAACCCAGGACACCTGCTTTGTCGGTTGGGATGCGTACAAGAGGGTACTTTCATGCGACGTGGATATGGTAATACTGACGGAGCCGCCACACTTTCGCCCCGGACATCTCAAGGCGGCGATAAGAGCAGGCAAACATGTGTTTATGGAAAAGCCCGTGGCGGTGGACCCTGTTGGTGTTCGCTCTGTTATTGCCTCTTCGGAGCTGGCGGATAGGAAAAGGTTGACGATAGTGGCCGGTACGCAAATGCGGCGGATATCGCATTTGGTGGAAGGTATCAAGAGTATCCACGACGGTGCCATTGGTGAGCTTGTGGGCGGTCAGTGCGTCAGGCTTGGCGGTGGGATGTTGACCTGGGGGCAAAAGGAACGCCAGCCGGGCTGGTCGGATATGGAGTGGCATCTTCGACGGTGGCTGTTTTTGACTTGGCTTTCCGGCGACTTTATAGTCGAAATGCACGTGCACAACCTGGATGTAATGAACTGGGCATTGGGTGCTCATCCGGTCCAGTGCATTGGTATGGGCGGTCGGCAAGTGCGAACGGCTCCGGAGTACGGGAACGTTTATGACCATTTTGCAGTCGAGTACGAGTATCCGAACGGCGTGCGGATTGAGTATATGGGGGCGCAGATTGACAAGATTTCGGACCGCAATGACCAGCGGCTTGTTGGGACGAGGGGTCGGGCATATATGGACTTTGGCAGGCTTGTGATTGAAGGACGGAACGAAGCTGAATACGCATGGGATAGTGTGGATCCATGTATAAAGCAACATGCCGACCAAATAACGGCGATTCGCGGCGGTAAGCGGCTGAACGAAGGCAGGCGCATCGCTGAAAGCACGCTGACGTCGATTATGGGCCGAATGAGTGCTTATACCGGCCGGGCACTGAAATGGGACTGGGCAATGAATGCATCGAAACTAGACCTAAGTCCCCCGAAGTATGAGTTTGGTGAGCTACCGACCAGGCCAGTTGCAGTTCCCGGTAAGACACAACTGGTCTGAAACGAAGGGAGAATTTTATGAAACGCTATGTGATTGCAATCGTAGGCGTAGTAGTAATGACGGTTTTATTGGCTGCGCAGGCAGGGGCGCCGGTAAAGAAGAATAAACCAATTGTTCCAAAAGAGAAAATCATTCTCTGGAATGGTAAGGATTTTACCGGCTGGAAGCTATTTGTGAGCGACCCCAAGCACGAGGTTACAAAGACGTGGTCGGTCAAGGACAGTATCATCCGGTGTGAAGGTAGTCCACGAGGCTATATGCGCACCGAGAAAGACTACGCCAATTACTTGTTTCACGTGGAGTGGCGCTGGCCTGGAAAAGGCGGCAACAGCGGCGCCCTTGTTCATATGAGCATTCCGGACAATGTTTGGCCGAAGAGCCTCGAATGCCAGTTGCATTCGGGTAACGCCGGCGACTTTTGGCTCATTGGCGAGGGACGGAAGTATTTGAGGAATATCGAGACGGCCGAGCACGCCAAGGCTGACGAGCGCGTTAGGGGTCGCAGGGTTATAAAGCTCAAAGCCAGCAGCGAAAAGCCGCTGGGACAGTGGAACGCATACGATATCATTTGCAAAGACGACTGGGTTGTAGTGCTGGTGAACGGCGTCCTGCAGAATGTGGCGACCAAGTGCTTGATAACTTCGGGCAAAATCTGCCTGCAGAGCGAAGGGACGCCGGTTGAGTTCCGTAACATCTATATCGAACCGCTTGAGTGAGATGCTATCGTTTTGGAAAAGCACCACCGTGTAAAACATAGAGCCTGAGTATAAAGATTGTTTTTATTAGCACGGTGTAGGCAGTTTTTCAACTATGGGGGGCTTCCGATGCGGGGCATGTGCGCCCCGAAAACATTCTTGCTTCTTACACACAGAAGTTTAGGTGGATTTTATCAGAATTTTGTTGTAGAATTTCGCGTTTGACGAGCTTACTCATGAATGATTTAGAAAGGAAAGGTGTAACATGAGTCATTTTATAACAAAGCCGATTAGCCTGGTGCAGGTCATATTGTTTTCTGTCACCTTTACCTGTGCGAGCACAATTGCCGATGCAAGCGCCGGTAGGCAAGCCGAATGGAAGGCTCTCTTTGATGGCAAGACGCTGAACGGATGGGAGGTCAAGAGCGGCTTTGCCAAGTATCACGTCGAAGACGGCGTAATAGTCGGCACCACTGTAGAGGGCAGTCCCAACACGTTCCTGTGTACTAGGAGGCAGTACGGTGATTTCATCCTCGAATTCGAAGTGAAGGTTGACCCTATGCTCAACTCCGGCGTGCAGATTCGCAGTAATGCCTATGAAACCGACACGACGACATGGATGTGGAGAAATAACCGGAAAAGAAAGAGTGTGCATAAGGCCGGCAGGGTCTATGGATACCAGGTGGAGATCGATCCATCGGAACGAGCCTGGAGCGGAGGTATATATGATGAGGCTCGCCGTGGTTGGCTTGATGACCTAAAAGACAACGCAGCGGGCAGAAAGGCTTTTCAGAGCGGTCAATGGAACAAATTCCGTGT
>CAYGBH010000413.1:0-3885 GCA_964348055.1 uncultured Pirellulales bacterium | reverse complement strand
ATTTCACCAAATGTCCAAAATGTATTAAAACGGCTTTATTAGTACCAAAAACGGATTTTTAAGACACGACTTGACTTTTCCGCAAACTGGACTATACTTAAGTAGCCGAATGGTAGTCAGTAATCAATTCGAGAGGGGTTTGTGCCATCAAGTATAAGTGTATCAGGGATGTTTGATAATAGTACAGTTATTCAGGTTCAGCAGGCCAACGACATCATTGACGTGATAAGCGAGCACGTTAGTCTGAAGAAAAAGGGCCGGGAAATGGTGGGACTATGTCCGTTCCACGACGACCACCGCCCGAGCATGAATGTCAACGGCGCCAAGCAGATATTCAAGTGTTTTGCCTGCGGTGCCGGCGGTGACGTGTTCAAATTCGTTCAGATGCGTGAGAACCTGACTTTTCCGCAGGCGATAGAAAGACTGGCCGAGCGCGCGGGCATAAAACTAAAACCTGCCAGAGCCGTTAAGAGCCGGCCCAAAGAGCAGCCGCCGGATGTCGACCCGAACAGGCTGGCAAAGGTCAATGCCTGGGCGGCCCAGCACTTCGTGAAAAATCTCCACGATGAAAAAAAGGGCAAATCGACTCGCGATTATATCGCCCAAAGGCAAATAACACCCGAAAGTGTGAAGAAATGGCAGCTTGGCTTAGCTGTCGATTCGCCGGATGATTTAGTTAGGGCCGCCAAGACCCGGAACGTCCCAATGAAGCTGCTGGAACAGGCAGGCCTAATCATTGCTCAGAATCAGGCCCGTCCTGAGGGCAGTCAAAGGGACAAATTCATAAACCGCCTGATGTTTCCCATTACTGATGTAACCGGCAGGGTCATTGGCTTCGGCGGTCGGACGCTGGAGAAAGAAGGCGCCAAATACATAAACTCACCAACCACGATTTTATTTGACAAAAGTAATTCGCTATACGGCCTGGAACAGGCCCGGCACGAGATTGTCTCGACAGGGACAGCAATCGTCGTGGAAGGTTATACCGACTGCATAATGGCGCACCAGCTTGGCTGTGCTAATGTTGTCGCGACGTTAGGCACCAGTTTCACCGCCGGCCAGGGACGCATGCTGCGGCGGTATGCGAAAAAAGCGGTTTTGATTTTTGACGGCGACACAGCAGGCATCGAAGCTGCCAACAGGGCGCTGGATGTCTGTCTGTCGCAGCGTATAGATATAAAACTCGCCGCGGTGCCTGAAGGCAAAGACCCCTGTGATTTCCTTTTGGCCGCTGGTAAAGAGCGGTTCGAACAATTGGCAGACGAAGCCGTAGACGTTTTCCAGTTCAAATGGAACCGGCTTACAGAAAGCTTCGGCAGCGACGATACTCTTGCCGGCAGAAAGTCAGCGATTGAAGAGTTTTTGCAGACCATAGCCGCCAGCTTATGGGCGGGCAAACTGCCGCCTTTAGACAGAGGACTGGTACTGAACCGGCTTTCGAAGATTATCGGCCTTGACGTCAAAGAGCTAAACGCCGAATTGTCTCGAAGAGTCGACAGAGTGGCAAGAGCCGCGAGCTATGGTGCTGAAGACCAAAAAGTCCGAAGCATAGATTTCGGCCGGGGCCTCTTCGCCACGGCGCAACGCGAGGTCCTGGAGGTATTGCTGGGTTCCCGCCTTGCGGGAGCACCGGATGAGGCGGAACTGTTTGAGATCGTAAAACAAAAAATTACCGCAGAGCTCTTCGACGTACCGATATTGAGGCAAACAGCGGCGATATTGTTTGAAGCGCTCGACGCCGAACCAAAACCTTCGCTTGCAGAAATGCTGGCCAGGGCCGAATCTACAGAGCTCGGCGAATGTCTTGTGCAATTAGCGCAGGCCGGAGAAGAAAAAGGCAACTTTCGTGCTCGCTTGACCGGGGCCCTGGATGCGATCCAACGGTGTCAGGCTCAGAGACAAAAGAGCCGGATCAAGGAAGTAGAGGACCAGAGACAGTTTCTTCGGCGTGTCCATGAAAATACTGGAAGGGAAAACCCACACAATGTGGGAATGGTATAGCGAAATTGAAAAGTAAAAAAGTAATCAGGAATAACGAACCGCAAGCAGTAATCAATAGTAAATAGTTAATAGAAAACAGTTAATAAGGGTGCAAATCGTGGCAAAAAAACGAACAAAGATAAGCAAACCAAATATCCCCAGTCAAGTCGGCCCTGATGGTGAGTCTTCAAAGAGCGCCCAAATCAAAGACCCCGAACAGCAGATAAAAATGCTCATTGAAAAAGGCGAGAAAAAAGGCTTCCTTACGTACGAGGAAATGAACGAGGATTTACCAGACGAGGCTATCAGTCCTGGTCGCTTGGATGGATTGTTAGAGACGCTGGATGAAATGGGAATCAGCCTGCTCGATGAAGCTGATGTGGAATCCCAACAGGTTAGGAAAGCACAAGAGGAGGAATTCGAAACGTCCGATGAGTCTTTGGCCGAGGAAGAAGCCAGCAAAGAACAGCAACTCAAAAAGGAGGATGCACTGCTCGAAAAACAACTGATCGGCGAAGACGTCTCACGACGAATTGACGATCCTATCCGCATGTATCTGACTCAGATGGGCCAGATACCGCTGCTGACGAGACAATCTGAAATCGCCCTCGCACGAAAAATTGAAATGACGCGAATGGGCTTTAGAAGAAAAATGCTCCAATGTGACTATTGCGCCAGTAACTCCCTCGATCTACTACAGCAGGTGCACAACGGCACAATGTCATTTGATAGAACAATCAAAACCGGCACTGCACAACATCTTGTCAAAAATGTAATAAAAAAGCGACTGCCTGAGAACATCAAGACCGTGGATAAACTGCTCAAAATCAACCAAAGTCTATTTAAGAAAGCTCTCGCGAACCACAGCAAGGATGAAACTAAAGCGGCATTGAAGCGAATACACAGAACCAAACGAAAAATCGCAATGTTGCTTGAAGAGCTTAGCTTGCGAACCAGCAGAATTCAGCCGATCAAAAACAAACTACACGGAATCTGCAATAAAATGCATCAATTAGAGCAGAGTATCGCGGCGGGGTCCAACGATGAGATAACCGCTGAAGATATCGGCGCAATGGAGCAAGAGCTGGCAGGCCTTCAGGAATTGGTAATGGAAACGCCAAAACAGCTTGACAAGAGACTCCGCACCATCGATAGGGTCTTCGCTCAATACGAGAACACAAAGCGAACCCTCTCCAGCGCAAACCTCAGATTGGTAGTTTCCATCGCCAAGAAATATCGCAACAGGGGCTTGACTTTTCTGGATTTAATCCAGGAAGGCAATACCGGCCTAATGAGAGCTGTGGACAAATACGAGTACCGCAGGGGATATAAATTCAGCACCTATGCCACCTGGTGGATTCGTCAGGCAATTACCCGTGCCATCGCCGACCACGCACGAACCATTCGCATTCCCGTCCATATGATAGAGACGATGAGCCGACTGAGAACCGCCGGAAAAGTTCTGCATCAGAAGCTCGGCAGAGAGCCTACTATTGAAGAAATCGCCGAAGAGGCCGAGATGAGCGTCGAGGAGAGCCGCAGGGTACTGAAGATATCCAAGCATCCGATCAGCCTTGACAGGCCCATCGGCGAAAGTGAAGACAGCTACTTCGGCGATTTTATTGAAGATGACGAGATCGACTCACCAGTGCTCTCGGCTACTCAGGAAATGCTCAAAGAGAGAATCGATGTGGTCTTGAAAACACTTTCATATCGCGAACGCGAGATCATCAAGCTGCGATATGGAATCGGTGACGGCTATACCTATACGCTGGAGGAAGTCGGCAGAATCTTCAAAGTTACCCGCGAGCGCGTCAGACAGGTTGAGGCAAAAGCCATACGCAAGCTCCAGCACCCGGTAAGGGCCCGTAAACTCGAAGGCTTCATGGACCATAAAACAGCATA
>CAYGBH010000412.1:1415-3886 GCA_964348055.1 uncultured Pirellulales bacterium | reverse complement strand
AGCACCCGGTAAGGGCCCGTAAACTCGAAGGCTTCATGGACCATAAAACAGCATAAACAGTGATTAGTGAATTGAATGAGGGCATAAGCTGTTGCTTATGCCCTCATTTCTTGTGATTCCAAATTCAAACGTGCACAATCACCGAGCCATATCAGCTCCCTGCCCACTATCACCCCACTCGTGGCTGGCGAGGGCAAACCGAACAGCAACAGCATGGAGGATTCCGGGACCGGCGTATTGGTCAACTCCACCTCGACGAACGAATCAGGTTTACGGAGCTAACAGTCGCCTATTTCACGTAGTTTCCCGCATGTGGAAACTACCTGACAGTCTCACTAACCAAAAGCCTTAAAATGTGCACTTCTGACGATGGCAAACAAGTGCAATTCTACTGACCATGGCCGTACGCAGGAGCTCTTCTCCTCTGAAACAGCACAATAATAATGCCCAGACCAATCAAACCGGCAAGCCCACTTTCGCCCACCGTTTCAATCAACCCAGTGAGATTGGTAACAATTCCCCCGAAAAACATAACGTTATTCCCAAGGAGGATATTCATCGCAATCCCAAGGGCGATCAACAATAGAACAATTTCAGTAATCTCACTAAGCCATCTTTTTGCTTCTTCCAGAAACTGCATCCTTAACTCTCCTTAATTGAATAATAAAGAAACCAAGACACTACAAACGTCCCAAACAACCTAATCTTACTCGGCTTATCTTTCTCAATTACTTTAAATTTATACCGAAAATTATAGGACATCTTGTTCACGCTAAGAATTTGAGGCATTTAAGACCTTTAACAAGGAACCTACAAAATCGCCCTATCAGTATTGAAAAGGCTGTTAATCGAGCAAACTATGGGCTTTAAGCCCCCGTGAGGCCCTTGTGTGCAAGTTTAACAGTTTTTGTATCATCTTTGGTCTATCAGACCCAACGCTGCAAGAGACTGAAGAAATCTTCTACCTGCCCCCCTGAACTGCAAACAGGCAAATATGCAGTGAAACATGCCGATGGCTGGCTACTTGCTGTCTTGCGATTTCAAAAATACCTTACTTAAACCTATATGTTAAAATAGGGAATTTTTTTCTTGACTTGATATGTTAAAATAGGGTATTATATATGTATGTTTGGAAGGATTGCACTTTTTATCTTACGCATATCGCTTGTCGCGGCGCTTTGGACTTTTATATGGCGTTTCGTGGAAGCCAGAACACAACAAATGCGAATATTAAGAGCCGCATTGCTCCTGTTGGGGCTTTTGGTTATCTTGGCTGTGTTAAGAATTGCGGGGCAATAGTTACGCTCAGCCCCACCCACTATCGTCAGTCCTCTGTCGTCTTTTTTCATGTTTCACGTGAGGTTGCGACCTTATTTTAAAATTCAGGGCAGCAAACTGGCCGTGATATTTTGCAGCGGCGGTGTCATAAGCCTTAGCTGCTTCTATTTCGTGCTTGAAAGAGCCGAGGTAGATTCGTTTGCCGTTGACGCGGATTCTGGCTCTCCATCGCTTCATCTCTGTTGACCAGTCGACGCCTTTGTATTTTGAACGAGAGGGTTTTTTGAACTTTCTTCTGTTCCAGACGTTTTGCGTTAATGTTACGGGGCGCAGATTTGCCCTGCGATTATCGAGACCGTTATGGTTGATGTGGTCACAGAACATACTATCGGGAATGTTAATGACCAGATGATGCATATAGGCGTTCTTTCGTTTTTCTTTCTTTCCATTTGTCAAAGAGCGGACAGCATAAAAGGTATGTATGTTTTTCTGGGCATACCATTTGTACTTTCTTAATCGGTCGTAATCTTCGGGGTCAACTATGGCATATTTTCCCCTTGTTAACGGGATTTTTCTGAAGGCGTAGCCGAACCGAATCCGCCGATACAAAAGCACGATAAAAAGCAGCGGTTTCTCCAGCTGTCTCGGTATGTTAACAACAACCTCGATGATTTACTCCCCCGATGCTTGGTGATTAGCGAGTAATGATTAAGCGAATTAGAGAATTAGGTATTAATTAACCAATTAACTATGTCTTTCCCCTCCTCTACTATTAGAGCTACCTGCACGAATGATTCGAAATGCGATAAATTTGTCAACTGGTCAATCCCTTTAAGTGCTTTTGTAGAGGTGAGTAAAAAAAATTTCGAATTTTACGATTTTCCCCCACAGGTACCTGCGTAAATGATTGATTTTCCACGCAGGTCGGCCCTCACACGTAAATGCTGGAAAGAAATAGTGGCAATTTAAGGGCAAATTTGGTATCTTAATAAGGTAGGGCAGCTTACTCTTGAGACGTCGAGTTGGCTGAGCATTCTAAATACAAACTCCGGTTATTGAAAGGAGCGAAGGGTAATGAAGCAATTAAAAACCGCAAGAGTGCAGATGAGCTTGCGAAAGACTCTGCTGGCACTGGCAGCCGGCCTTGTTGTCTTCGCCGGTCAGGCAGCGACCCAGGAGACGGAGACGGTGCA
>CAYGBH010000412.1:0-1315 GCA_964348055.1 uncultured Pirellulales bacterium | reverse complement strand
GGAGACGGTGCAGGAGAAGGAGAGCCTGGGTGACCTTGTGAGTGAAGCCGGTCTCGATTGGATGATCGACAGATGGGCCGCTGACTCAGAGAAAGGTCAAAAGTACGAAATCATCTACAAGTGGGAGCTCAATAAGCACGCCATTACTGTACAGTTGAAACGCGGTGATTACGAGCACCACAGTATGATTTTCTATAAGGCGTTCGAAGACAAGATTGTCGAGATAGGAGCAGACAACATAGGTGGTACGACCAAGGGGGCCTGGGAGCTCGAGGGCGACAAGGCCATCCACAAAATGGAACATACTCCGGCCGACGGCAAGACCGGCAAGATGGTGGTCATTTACTCGAAAACCGATATCGGCATGATGAGGGCGGAGGCTTACATACCGAATGACGCCGGTGAGCTGGATGAGGAGCCGTGGGGCGTGTTGGAGTACTGGCCCCAGAAGGAGCAGACCGTCAAAAAATGTTGCGAGTAGACCCCGTGATATTGTCCTGTGTCTTGAGTCTGGAGTCTTTTATCCCAGTGGTTCGTAGAATTTTTCCGGCCGCTGTCCAAGTGTATTTCGCAGCGTCCCCAGCTTTTCAATAGTACATTCGATGCGAGCGCCAGGGGGCAAATATTCACCAGTACCCAAACCTACACCAGATGGTGTGCCGGTAGTAATAACATCGCCCGGCTCGAGCGTCATTATGTGACTGAGGAACGATACAATATCAGCCACCGGGTAAATCATCTGCGAAGTATTTGCTTTCTGACGAACCTCGCCATTGACTCTAAGTTCCATATCCAGGTTTTGCACGTCCGCGACCTCGTCGCGGGTCGCTAAGTGCGGCCCCATCGGCAAAAAACCATCAGCCCACTTGCCGCTGAGCCAGTCGTAAAATTCATCCCAGGGCCGCTTGGCTCTATTCTTCGCGAAAGTTACGCTGCGGGCCGATACATCGTTGGCGATAGTGTAACCGGCCACGTAATCAAGGGCGTCGGCGGCGGAAACATCCTTGGCGTTTTTGCCGATTATCACCGCAAGCTCGATTTCATGGTCTATTTCTTTGCTATAAGCCGGCCAGGGTATCTGCTCATCGGGCCCGATTGCCGCTGTCGGGGGCATAAGAAACGGCCTGGGCACCGTCGTTTGCCGCGGCGAATCCGACAGGCCGAGCTTAAGGCCAGCCTCTTTGATGTGCTCGGCGTAGTTTCCCGCAAGGGCGAGCAGTTTGCCCGGCCGAGGGATAGGTGCAAGAAGCTTGACCGAATCGAGAGGCGTTAAATCAGCGGCCGAGTTAGCCAGCTCGGCGAGTTTCGCAAGGCA
>CAYGBH010000411.1:0-3891 GCA_964348055.1 uncultured Pirellulales bacterium | reverse complement strand
CGTGATTGTCGGGATACCGCCTAAAATACCACCCTGCAGGTTTCCAGTAATAGTGCAGTTTGTGATTGCAGGGTAGTTGTTGATAATGACCCGCCCACCCGTAAGCGCCCACATCTGGATACCGGCACCTGAGTTGGCAGCAATGCGGCAGTTGATGATTGTCGAGCTACTGCCGTTGTGCAACTCGATTCCGGCACCACCATTTCCTTCAATGCTGCAAGTGTTAATTGTCGGGGATGCACCGGAGCAATAGATACCTGTGTTTGCGCCTGTAACGGTAAAACCGGCCAGGACACAACTTACATCTTCACCGCCGGAAAAAGTTACAACTCGCTCGCCACCGATGATAATAGTGGCTGCCACAACGGCTGGGTCATCAGGGTTAACTGACCTGAGCGTCAAGTTCTTACCGCCGAGGTTAATGCTCTCACCATAAACTCCTGGGCTGACTACTATCTCGTCATTAGGGCTGGCATCAGCGATGGCATGGCGAATATAATCGTATCTTTTCCCGGCGGTCACGTTCTCAACTGCTCCATCCGGATTAGTAAGAGATGGTTTCACCAGTTCAATACCCTCACCGGTTCCCAAGTTGCGTGAGTACTGCCTGTCTACAGGATTATTCCAGTGTTCGTGAACGCCCATGCTCTCCAGGCGAACTCCGTCACCTTCCGGGTCATAAAAGATCCCCGAAGGAGGATTGTCCGCCAGGGCCATCTCATGCAAGTAGTTTTCCGGATAACCGGTCACATCGATACACCTGGGCTCAGACCGCATAAAATCCAATCCAACAGAATCGATAGCCACAGGGTCTTGTGAAACAAATAAACTCGATAACCAGTTGTCGCCGAAGGACACATACTTTATCACATAGCCCTGGGAACTATTCTGGTTTCGCGAGGGGTACAGTGCATCAATCATATACAGCAGCGTCTTTCCGCTCAGATGTTGGTGTCCATTCAGATTAACCAGGCAATTGTATGTGTCCATAGCCTTAGTTCGACCGCCGTGACTGTGCAGCGGCGACGGTGTCCAGCCATCGTTGTTCGAAACGCTCGGAAACCGGACCGATCCGAAGTGATTTTTTGCACACAGCGTGATGCCGAACATAGTGTGAGGTCTCAGCAGTGCCATATTGATTAAGTACTTGGCCTGGGTAACACATTGGGGCAGGTAAGCGGTTCCGGCCTTAGTATAGATGGGATTACCAGAGTCGTGAACTGCTGCGAGACGTCCGTTACCCGCTCTGTTGGGCTTGACTACAAACGTGATGTCCTGGAAGTTCGGGTCGGGGTTACTCTTGACCTTGTTGTAGATCGGGTCGCCGATATACCGCGAGGCGTCGTAGATGGTAATCGCAGAACCCGGTACACCGACCACGTGAATGAGCTGGTCCAGCACCGAATGAATCAAATGAGGGCTGGGAACACCTCTGCTTGGAGACCAAGACTGCCTATTGTCTTCATTCTTATTAATCTTGATTGCGACCTTTTCCCCCGCTTGGTATCCGATATCGCCAAAACCCTTGGTCTGATTGAAGTGTCTAAAGAGCGCATCCCACGCGTTCGGGTCTGTTGACTCTCCCGTCAAGGTCTGGATAGACTTGGACATTATATAATCAACCGCTCCCTGATCGGTATTATCGTCATCCCACCAATTGCCGGTAGTGCCATCCCACTTCGCTGCGCCGGGGTCCCGCACCCACGCGACACGACCGGGATGAATCCCTTTTGCTACACCCATCGGAGTGTTCGGCGGATCGACCGGTGTAAATGCTGCTGTTGCCGAGTTGTCGCTGGTTACGGCCAGTGACCACCATATCGCCGCAACGCTCACAACAACACAAATTCCCGCAACGACATACTGCGATTGGTGAAGGTGTCGCCTTGCTTTACGGTATGCTATGGTTGAACCAATCAGCCCCGTGAGCCAAATCACAAAACCGCTCGCAAGCGGCGCGGCCACCCGCTGGCAGGGATACGTCGCCCGGGAAGGTTTTGGCACAACGCGGATAAGGAACCAAATCAGCGACAACAATCCCGCGATTGGAAACAGCCATATCAACCAGGGATATTTCATCTTGTGCCCGAGACATTTGCCTGTCTTCGGACAGACTGACCGCATCTTTTTAACTTTTTTGAATAGCATTTCCGGTCCTCCAGAAGCTTCGGACTTTTGCCTATTTTAGAATTTCATAACTTACATATACCATTATCACACGACGGCATACGTAATAGTCGTACGTAAGTTCACTCTCGAAATTTTTTTATTTTCACGGTGCACAGGCGTGCTGAAAGACACAACCGCCGTAAGAACCCTAAAAATTCAAACGAGAGGACTTGCATAAGTTGTCCTCCTTTCAGTGCTTTGAAAGCAATAGGAGATAATATAATTATACGCTTTGGCACCTCGCTGTCAAGAAGTTTGGCGAGAAATTCGGTACGTCCAGCAAACTGCGAAGTCCGAGCTCAAAGCCAATTGGTTCGGCTTTTTCCTCAATTGTTACTCATTTTTTCCACCTGTTTCCAACCAACCTGCGTATTTGACTGATTCCGGCATGTCGCTTAAGCTTTGTCTGTCGGCATTTCTATTTTGTTGCGGTCGGCAGCAGAGTAGCTATAATGACAGCCGAATTCAATGATATGGCAGAAAGGTAAAGTGAAAAGAAAGGAAGGAATGCATTATGGAGCTAAGCTGGCTTGACATCAGCGTATTTCTCGCATTCTTCGGCGTAGTAATCGGCGTGAGCATGTACAAGAGCCGGAAGGAAGAAACCAGTGAAGATTTCTTCCTGGCAAGTCGCGGTTTGTTGTGGCCGTTCATAGGGCTTTCACTGATAGCAGCGAATATTTCAACCGAGCACTTTGTTGGAATGGCCGGTCAAGGGGCCGGAATAGCTGGTTTGGCTATAGCCAGTTACGAGTGGATTGCGGCGATAACTCTGGTTTTTGTCGCTATTTTCTTCTTACCGAGGTTTCTACGAAGCGGAATCTTTACAATTCCGGAGTATCTGGAATATCGCTACAATCCAACTGCACGAGCGATTATGGCCTTTTATACGATGGTGATATACATCGGGGTTACAATCGCGGCGGTCATTTATTCCGGTGGTCTGACGCTACAGACGATATTTGGAGATTTGGATAATCCAAGACACCTACTGTATGGGGTCCTGGTCATAGGAGGCATAGCAGGATTATACACTATCTGGGGTGGATTAAAAGCGGTTGCGTGGGCGGACCTATTCCAGGGCTCGGCTCTGATAATCGGGGGGGCGATTACAATGATATTAGGATTCAAGGCGATTGGAGTGCGCAGCTTCTTTGAGCATAACGCCGATAAGCTGCATATGATCCTTCCCAGAGATCACTCAGTTCTGCCCTGGACGGCTTTAGTTGTTGGCCTATGGATACCGAATTTTTACTACTGGGGTCTGAATCAGTATATCTGCCAGAGGACGCTGGCTGCCAAAACGCTAAAACAAGGTCAACTCGGTGTTATTTTTGCGGCGGCTTTGAAGCTGATTATTCCGTTTATCATTATCTTTCCGGGTATAATGTCGCTTCAGCTTTTTGGTGATAAGATGACCGGTGAGAGCGGGACGGATGCGGCTTATCCGCTTTTGATAAGGCATCTTGTGGGGCCGGGAGCAAGGGCATTTATATTCGCGGCCATCAGCGGAGCGGTCATCAGCAGCTTAGCATCGATGCTGAACTCTGCATCGACGATCTTTACTATGGACCTAGTCAAGCGTCACTTGAGAAAACAAGCATCGGATAGGAGCCTTATATGGACCGGCCGGATTGCGACCGGTGTGTTCGTGGTTATCGGGATGCTGATAGCACCGATGTTGGGAGACCCCAGATTTATGGGCATCTTCACGTACATCCA
>CAYGBH010000410.1:0-3917 GCA_964348055.1 uncultured Pirellulales bacterium | reverse complement strand
TCATCTTATTGGCGGTCTGGAATTTCTTGCTCTCCAAATCCGCTAAAAGCATCCCATCGGCCGCACCATCAAAAATAGCTCTAAATCTTTGTTCGGATTCCTGCAACTCATCCTCGGCCTTCTTGCGCTCGGTAATGTCTGTGAAGATACCCAGCACACCGGTAACTTCCCCATCCGCATTCCGTAGCGGAACCTTACTCGTTAAAAGTGTCGCTGCCTTGCTCTTGCCAGAATGTACTTGTTCTTCTATGTTTAATATTGGCGCATTCTTACTCATAACCTCTTTGTCAATTTTCCTGTAGAAATCAGACTCTTCCTTCTTCCAAGGCAAATCGTAATCGTTCTTTCCGACTATATCCTTTATTTCTTCAACGCCTGCCAGTCTCGCAAAGTTATCATTACATCCAAGATAAATCGAATTCTTATCTTTCCAGAAAACATAATGGGGAATATTAGCGATAATATTTTGAAGTATGGCTGTCTTAGACTGTAGTTCCTCCAGAGCCTTCTTGCGCTCGGTGACGTCTCTAATAGCAATAAAAAAGTGTTTTTTACCATTATGGGTGAAAATAGTCCCTCTAACCGCAACGTTTAGTTGGGTACCGTCTTTCCGCAGATTTACGGCCTCGAAATGTATTCGGCCTTTGGTTTCGATTTCGTTCCTGAATTCTTCCGGTTTGCGACGATAGTCGGGATGAACCAATTTTTGCACGGCGAGTCCTATCATCTCGTCGCGAGAATAACCAAACATTTTGCACGCTTCAAAATTTGCATCAACGATATGGTCCTCTAAATCGAGTATTAAAATTGCATCTGTCGCGCTGTTGAAGATGTCTCGATATCGTTGCTCGCTTTCCCGCAGCACGTCCTCGGCCTTCTTGCGGTCCGTGATGTCTGTGGCAATATGTACTACGCCGGTTAATTCTCCGTTTTCATCAAATGACGGAGATGTTGTAATCAAAAGCGGCATGCCAATATTAGGATCACAAACTTCTTCTGTATGTGGTCTCTTGTCCTTTAGAGTTTTTACCGCCGGACAGTTTGGCCATGGCTTGTCAGATTTATGTAAAACTTCGTAACACTTTTTCCCGATCAAATCCTCAGGTTTTCCCTTAAGCAAATCACAAACAGACTTATTAACCTTTATAAATTTAAAATCCTTATCCTGTACGAACACAAGATCCGATGTGGCGTCGAATGTCTGAGACCACTGCTCCGCCGCTTGCTTGAGTCCGGAAACACGGTGGCGCCAAGTATCCAACTCTTGTAGTAATTCCGCTTTGGTCTTCTGGTCATCCCGCATAGTCTTCGATGCTCACTCCCTCAACGCTTATTCGCTCTCGCTCCGTCAGCGTTTGAGGCAATACTCTAAATGCCTTGGCTTAAATCAACTTGGTACCAAGAAATAACTACAGATAAATTTTATTAATAATAGCAAATTTGACTAAAGTATTCAAAAAATATTTCTCAATTTCGTTTTGACCACCCTGAGCATCACCGAAGCGTCTATCACAAAAAAGCACCTTTTTTTGGTCATCCTGAGCACAGCCGAAAGACCTCAATCTCGTTTGACCTGCCCTGAGCGTAGCCGAGCGACTCGAGGGAATCGTGTCTCGTGTTGTTTCCGCCCCCAGATGCATCACACCTTGATGGAAGAAAATAACACAAAAGAATTGAAAAGGCAAAGAAAAAACATGACGTAAATTTTGAATTTTTATCATTTAAATTTCAGTATTGTTTTAGATTTAGAGCTTAGGATTTCGGATTTCTTACACCCAATCCAGCATCGAGCAACAAGACACGTTTACAGATTATATTCCTTTATTTTTCTATAGAACGTTCTTTCACCGATGCCTAAGGTTGTAGCCCCCATTTGCGATAATTTGCAACATTAACGTGCGTAAGGCTGACCGTCCAAAGCATGTATAGCAGAGTAAGTAGCTGTACAATCGGATTTAGAGATGAACCGGCAGGAGCAGACTTCGTGCATTAGGAAAAAATACGAAAAACAAAGAATTAAGTTTTTGAGGTTCTTTGGTACTTGACGATAATGACCTCATAGCAGTCCTTTAAGGATAAAGAGTATGTATTTTTCGGCCGGACAGGCATCTTTGAGAACATCATCTTAAATAATCTGCTAAAGCTTGATAAATGGCGGCTTCCCCGGCATAATTCTCATAATCCTTTTGTTGGGCCGAATTGATATTATTTGCTTTATAGCCTCAGAGCCTATGGAGCAGTATAATGGAAATGTAATTTTATGATTAATACCAAATACAGCAACCTATCTGTCTGTGTGTGGTTTTGGACCGCTACAATCCTTGTGCTGTATGGGTGCAGTGGCCCCTTCGACCGCAAAATGGGACTTTCGGACCTGGACAGCCCCAATCCGGCGGTCAGAATCATGGCCATCAAATGGGCTGGTGATAATAAGGCATCCTCAGCAACACCGCAGTTAATAGATTTTCTGCAGGACGAGGATGCATCAGTACGTTTCTTTGCCATCGAAGCCCTGCGGCGAATTACAGGCACGGATAATGGTTACCACTACAAGGCCAACCCGCAGCTACGGGCTGAGGCGGTCGAACGCTGGCGCGAGTTCCTCGAGTCGAACGGGTCTCAGAATTATGAAAACTGACTTGAAAAACCAGAAGAGTTTTACGGAAACTAAGATTGAGCTGCATATGTGCGCCAATCCGGATTACCTTCGCGTGGCACGGACTGCAACACATGATGTCGCTCAGGTTATCGGATTTAAAGAGAATGAGATTGAGACGATTACCCTGGCAGTAGTGGAGGCCATAACCAACGTGATTCGTCACAGCTACGGAGGGCCCTGTGACAAACCTATCATTGTAAAGCTTAATAAAATCAACTACCCCGACGTGAAAAAAGCAGGACTGGAAGTCGTAATTCGTGATTTTGGCAAACAGGTTGACCCTGAAAATATAAAGGGACGAGACCTTGATGAGCTCAGGCCCGGTGGAGTTGGTGTGCACATAATGTACACAGCCATGGACAAAGTCGAATTCACACGCGGTGACGATTGTGGCATGCAGCTACGGATGGTAAAATACGTAGATTAAAAAGACAATATCGCAATAGTGAGTTATAAATCATGAGGGATAATAACATTAAACCCCAACCTGTAATCAGAGGAGTCAAACACGAAGGCAGAGCTGTGGTGCTGGAACTGGGTGGGGAAATAGATATGAAATGTTCTGCCAAGGTAAAAGATAAATTCAAGAAGATTTTCCGAGATAAGCCGCCGGTAATTGTCGTTGATATGACAGAGGTGAAGTTTATGGACTCAAGCGGGCTGGCTACTTTGGTAGGAGTTTTGAAGTGGTGCCGTCTCAACGACAGTGAACTCAGACTGGCAGGTTTGTCTAAAGGCGTCCGAAGTATTTTCGATATTTGCCGGCTGGAATCGATATTCCAAATTTATGACAGTCGGGCTGAGGCGTTGTCTCAATGAAAGACCCGGATTCCGTATCAGACAGGGCAGCAAAGGATAGCGGCCCGGCTAAAACCGCAGCCTCCGGGTGGTTTGGGCTAAGAGCCGGGCGCAGGTTTTTTTCGATGTTGGGGGCCATGTATTTACTGTTGAGTGAAGCGACGTGGTGCACGGCTAAAGGAACGCTTGTGCCCGGACAACGCATTAGCTGTGACACTCTGGTCGCGCAGATGGTGCGTGTTGGTGTCAGAGCGATTCCTATCGTGATTTTAGTTGAGATGGCGATAGGAATGATACTTCCCTTGCAGATGTTTCCTAAGCTCGATGAGTTTGGTCAAGCTGAGCAAATCGCGACAATTAATGCGATTTCCGGGTTTCGAGAACTTGGCCCCTTGATGACCGCAGTGGTGCTCTGCGGTTTTGCAGGCGCCAGTATTGCGGCTGAACTCGGTACCATGGT
>CAYGBH010000409.1:0-3918 GCA_964348055.1 uncultured Pirellulales bacterium | reverse complement strand
CTGAGGGTTGGGTCGCGGCGGCTGACGGTTATTCGAAACCGGATGTTTCCTCGCCCGCGATGATGGGGGACTTCAGGAAGCTGGTCAGTAACTACATGGCCCGCAACCAGCGCCCGATGAGCCACGTGCGCGATCTCTTCGACTGTGTGAAGTCTCGCCGCCAGCCTGTGGCCAATGCCGAAGTGATGCACCGGTCCATGTCCACGGTGCACGCGGCCAACATCTGCATGTGGCTCAAGCGCGATTTGCGCTACGACCCTGTCAAGGAGGAATTCATAAACGACCCGGAGGCCAATCGGCTGCGTTCTCGCGCGATGCGTGAGCCGTGGATTATCTGACGACCAATTTTAACCTGAAAGGAAATCAAGCTATGTTAAAGTCAAAAACGACCTTTGATTCCTGCAAAGCGGGGTCCCTCGCTCTGCTTATCGGTTTGTTGTTTGCCGGCGCCGTACCCCCGTGCTTTCTTGCGAAAGCAAGAGCGGGGGGACAAACGATTCCACCCGCCGGCAGCGAGGATAGACTGATTGCCGTGCTGAAGTCGGACGCGGGGCACAAAGAAAAGGCCGATGCCTGCCGTCAACTGGCCATCATTGGCACCAAAGACGCCGTCGCGCCGCTGGCAGCGCTGCTTGGTGACGAAGAACTCTCGCACATGGCCCGCTACGCCTTGGAGCCGATCCCGGACCCGGCCGTGGACGAGGCCCTGCGCGATGCGCTCGGCAAACTCAAAGGCCGGCCGCTGGTCGGTGTAATCGGCAGTATCGGCGTGCGGCGCGATACCAGGGCGGTCAGGGCGTTGGCGAAAATGCTGCGGGAGCCTGATGCACAGGTAACACAGGCGGCAGCGAAAGCCCTTGGCAACATCGGGAACCAACGTGCAACAAAAGCGCTGCAGCGTGCCCTGAAAAATGCACCAGCAGCTAATCAGCTCGCACTTTGCGAGGGCTTGTTCCGTTGCGCCGAGACGCTCGGGAGCCGTGGCGAACGCGACCAGGCTATCGAGATATATGACCGACTGCGCGAGTTGGAGGATGCCCCACACCAGGTTAGAGGCGGCGCCCTTCGCGGTGCAATCCTCACTCGCGGCGAGGACGGCCTGGGTTTGCTGCAGGAGTATTTGCGCAGCGATGACTATATTTTATTCTCCGCAGCCGTCCAGGCCGCTCAGGAATTGCCCGGCACCAGAGTCTCCAGGGCGTTGACCAGTGGGCTGAGCCAACTGCCCGCCGACAATCAAATCCTGGTCGTCTGGACACTCGGCAAGCGCGCCGACCCAGTCGCATTGCTCTCGCTGTACACTCTGGCCAGAAAGGCCGAAAAGACGGTTCGCCTGGAGGCCATCCGGGTTTTACCGCAGAGTGGCCATGTATCCGCGGTGCCGGTGCTGACCGAATTGCTGGCCGATGCCGACCGCGAGATTAGCGAGGCCGCGCAGGAGGCCTTGGGCGCTCTGCCCGGCCGGGACGCCGACGCTGCCGTGATGGCGATGTTCAATAGCGGCCAGACCAGCCGACGGCTGGCCGCGATCGAGTTGATGGGGCGTCGGCGGATGACCGCCACGGTTGGTAAATTGCTGGAGGCCGCCAGCGGCGCGGACGCTGAAATCCGTCCGGCTGCAATCAAGGCGGTGGGCGAGCTGGGCGGTCCGGCCCAACTGCCGTCGCTGCTCGACCTGCTCATGGATTTGGAGACTTCGGAGGACCTGGCCGCAGCCAGACAGGCCTTGAGTGATGTCTGCACGAAAGCCAGCGACCCCGAGTCTTGCACCAGGGAGCTTACCGGTGCGCTGGCAAAAGCCGGGCCCGCGCAGAAGATTGTACTGTTGCGTGTCCTCGGCGGCATTGGGGGTCCGAACGCTCTGGAGGCTGTACGCAAGGCGGTCGATGACCGGCGTGCGGAAGTCCATGTCGCCGCCATCCGTGCGCTTAGCACGTGGAAAACGGCAGATGCCGCCCCAATCTTGCTTGCGCTGGCCGAAGCCACTGACAATCCGAATGACAAGACGCTGTGCCTGCGCGGGTACCTTGGCTTTGCGGCCCGTGGTGATGTGCCGCCAGGGGAGCGATTGTCGATGTGCCGACAGGCCGGGAGTCTCATTGAGCGGGACGATGAAAAGCGGCTGCTGCTTGGTGCGCTGGGCAGTATCAACTCTCCCGGTGCGCTGGCCCTGATAATGCCGTATCTGGACGACCGGGCCACCCGGGCCGAGGCCTGCACGGCCACCCTCGCGATTGCTGAAAACCTTCTGAGAAGACGCGACAGCTCAAGGCTGGCGCCGAAACTGGTCAAACCGCTTGAGAAAGTCGCACAGGTCAGCACCAACGCCGACCAGGCCCAGCAAGCAAAAGCGCTGCTGCGCAAGGCGCAAAAAAGGGCGCGTGGTAGATAGCGCCAATCAACCAACGTCATTCGGGCTCGCAAATTGGCTTTGTTTGGCTTTGAATTGGGTTTGTTTTTCCCTACCCACAAGATGTCCAAATCCTCATAATTACTTGTTATAAAAGAGTTTATATTCATTTTTCCTATTTTAACTTTGGCTTTGTTTTGCATAAAAAGGCCGATTTAGAGGTGCCGAGGACAGTTGACAGACGATAGATTACAGAATACAGACGATTGATTATAAGTATTTGTTTCATAAGGAGTTGTCTGGTAATTTCAATTTGAAATTTCAAACACAAATTATACATGTGCCTATCCAGAAACCATTGACTATCCGCTATACGCTATCTGCTATTTGCTAACTGCCATAAGCTATACGCAGCCTATCTCCTGCCTTCTATAATTGGGCGAGCCTGCGCGTTTGAGTCGAAAAAGTCCTCGATTCTCGATTGGCGATTTTTGTAACTCAATGTCTGCAAGGTAGTTAAAAAATTTTGACAAATTCCAATTTTTGCTGTTAGGGGATGTGCAAATGATTGATTTTCCGCGAGAACTTGGCCTATCTTAACGCTCGAGACCACCCTCACCACACGCTTATCCTTGCTTACTTTTTAAGTAAATACCATCGTTCCTGGTCGAAAAATGATAGCGATTTTACCTATTTTAACGCACGAGACCAGCCTTTCCCCACGCTAAATCTCAAATTTGAAAGATAAAATTTTAGGTCTCCTTCCTTTTTGGTCGAAAAATGTTTATGAAATAAGAAAAATACGTAGTTTCCACGATAGACAACCTGGCCAAAAAAGTCCGATAGTAAGAATGTAATTGACGTATTAAAACTGCGTGTTTTGATGCGCCGCTGAATAACAACAGTTTTGAATGGGGGATACGATATACGACTGACGAGAGACGAGCGCCGAATTTGCCCCGTTTATCCTTGCTTACTTTTCAAGTAAGGTGAACTTTTTTTCTCAAAACCGCAGTTTTTGGGCTAAAAAATGGGCATGAAATCCAAAAAATACGTAGTTTCCACAACTATTTTTGAGTGTCGGAGCCTGGTAAGATTGTTATATGATGGCCTTGTCAAATGATAGCCTATGCAGTTAATTAGCGAGATATGCTTAGACGAAGGGAGGTCGAGATGCTGACAGCGGAAGACATTATGACCGAAAAGGTGGTCAGTGTAAGGCGGGATACACCGGTAAGAGAGGCCTTACAGCTTATGCTGATAAACGAGATTTCAGGTGTGCCCGTGGTCGAAGAGGATATGACGCTGGTGGGGGTTGTTACGGAGAAAGATTTGCTGAAACTGTTGCACGGACCGCAAGGCACAAAGGGAAAGAAGGTTGAAGAGTTTATGACACAGCCGGCGGTGCACTTCGAGGCCGATAAGAGCCTCGAGGAGATTTGTAAGTACCTGGACGGTGTCACTTTTAGAAGGGTGCCGGTGACAAAAAAAGGCAAGGTGGTCGGGATTGTGAGCAGGCCGGATATCATTAGATGCATTCTTTAGTTAACCGGCCGATGCGCGCATGT
>CAYGBH010000408.1:0-3923 GCA_964348055.1 uncultured Pirellulales bacterium | reverse complement strand
GAAGACTACAGCTTTGGCCCTTGAGAAACTTGTGGTAAACGCAAAGCCCCGTCCCCCCTGCACGGCCGGACGGGGCAGCGATAGCCCCCGTAGAAAGGAGCTAAGCATGGCAATCTTAACACAAGTTGACCCCGATGTCAACGACGAACAATTGATTTGGCTGGAATTCGTGATGTTCGTCCCGGCCATCTTCCCCCACCTGATATCGCGCCGCATCGAGCCCGAAGTCGCCGCCCATCTGATAGCCGACGACGGGCGGCCGGTATGCGATGATCCGCCTGAGATTGCGGAAGACGGCGGCGTGGTAGTCGAGTGGCCGGGGATGTACGCAGAAATAGCATGACTACTACACTGACGTCTGACGAACTCGTCAAAATCCTGGAGGATCTGGGCGCTGGTTTGATCGACCAAGACGAAGCCGCCAGGCGCGCGCATATCTGGAACACGGAGCCGGACAGGTACCACTGTGGCACCTGTCAACAATTTCAGGATGGCGAATGCCATCGCCCCGGTCAGCCGGTCGCCCAGGTACATCCCCATAGCGTGCGCTGCGGGGATTGGTTAGAACTCCGTGAAAGTGACACGGCATTGCCCGCCGAACCTGAGCGGGGATCGAGTAAAATGTTTAAGTGAGGAGGATATTATGCCAATCCAAGGATTAACCACAGGACTGGAAGCCAAAATGCCCACGTTGGGTCAACTACGCAAGGGCGCAGCAAAACCCAAGAACAGCAAGCGACCGGGCGAGGACCTGACCTATTTCCGTTTCGTGTGTCACGATGAGCGCATCGAGGCGCGTTTCCACGAGGTTTACGGAGACGAGCCGCGCATCATCAACGTACATTTGCCGTTTGATACGCTCGACCAGAACTTCCCCACCTGGAACGAGGAACACGGCAAAGGCGGCATCAAGCACCGCTGCGATACCGAGACCATGATCCTCTGGCAAGACGAAGAGGGAATGTACCATACCGACCCCAAACCGTGCCCGTATGCTGAGTATCCGAAGGGAGATCCCCGGCGCAAGTGTATGCAAAAGGGCCTCCTGCGCGTCATCATCGACGAACTGGGGGAATGGGCCTACGTGGACGCGGTCACCGGCGGCAAGTGGGATTGCATCGGCCTGACTCAAAATGTTCTGGAGGTCGAGGCAATGGCCCGCCGCGCCAGTCTGATCACCGGCAAGCCTATCGGCATACAAGGTATCCCTTGCCAGCTCAAACGCGAGCCGCGCATGACCAGTTGCCCGCCACGCGATGGCAGCCACGGGCAGCGTGTCCGCGATGAAAAGTGGATGCTTTACCTGTATGTACATCCTGACTTTAACCGGGCGCTGAGAGAATACATGAATCGTCACGCCTTACCAGCGATAGACCTGCCGCAACTAGACGTACCCCCGCCTGATCTTGAAGTTGACTACTACGTCGGCAATGGGGATGACGTAGAGTTTCCAGAAACCGAAGTCTTGGACGATGAACCGGAAACCAATGGTACCGGCGAACGTCTTAAGGCTGATTTTTATAAGCGGGTGCAAAACAAGATTCCGTTCTACGGCAGTATCGAGGCAATTGCCGCCGCGCTCAAAGCCGAGGGTTTCACCGGCTATCACGTTGACAATGAAGATAAAATGTTCGAGGCGCTAGAGGCGCACGCCAACGAAAAGGCAAACGCCGAAGCCGCCTAAAATCGGGTGTTGGCTCAGGGGGACTCCGCGCGGAGTCCCCCACGCAGCCGGCCCGGTCGCGGGCCGGGGGAGGGGACATGCCAAAAACGGATACCGTAACCGTCGGGCCCGTCACCTTTGTGGTGGCACCGGAACCGAAGCAGGCAAGACGTACAAGGCGGCCACCGGCCCCACAGTGCAGTCCTGACAGAAGCTGCCTGTCGCCAGGCGTGCGCTGCTCAGATGGATATTATCGAATGAATTACCTTGCAGCCAAATTCGAGCGCGAAAAGAGTAAGAAGTGGTGGCAAAAGTTGTGAGGTGAGCATGTCCGAATTCAATTGCCCCCATTGCGGGCGGCTAATTTCTGCGGTTAAACATGATACGTCTTATAATATACCCTGGACGCCCGTGCATCCGATGGCAGACAGGGCACGCCATCTTGGCGATACCGCGCAGCCTGCGCCTGAATTCACCGAGGCCTACCGAGACACGCCGGCCCGCGCACCGAGCAAAGAGGCTGATGTATCCGTTCCATTCTGGAAAACGCTCATTACAGGTGCCCTGGTCGGTATCCCATCCGGTATCATCGTTGTCGCTGCTTTTGAATGGCCGTGGTGGTGGCTATTCGCCGCTCCATCGGGCACTACTGGTCTAGTATGGCTCATATTCCTATTCAAAGGCGGCGATACGCTATGGATCAGAGAGAGAATCGTCAACAAGGATCTGAACAAGGATGGCCATGTCGGCAAGCCGCCGCCGCTACGTATCGAATATGAGGATCACGAAGACGGGCGAGAACGCGAGGTATGGGCTGATTTTGTCGTGCCTTACAAAACGAGATATGCAGGCGCCATTTCGTTCGCCAGGGGCGTAGTTTTTCAAAACGAATCATTCTCCGAACGAACAGCGGCGGACTATGGATATACTCGTGATGAATGGAAAACCTTACGTGATACATTCATTGACAATGATTGGGCATCATGGAACCATCCTACTTCAGAGCAACAAGGGGTAACATTGCACGGCCCCGGTAGGGTCGTATTGCGCCGCATCGCCCGCGAGGGTGTACCCCGTGAGCAATGGTTGGCAAATGAATAGCTCCCTTTCGTGCGTGCGGCGTGAGTGGGTGCGTGTACACCGCAGATTTTGACACTCCCCCGCAGCAGGGGAGACATATTTAGTGAGATTCTGAAATGAGTAGGAAACTTTATTTGTTTGATATGCCTCGTATCACTCTTGAGGCATTATCTATCTTCGATTGGCTCACTCCCCTATTTAAGATGGGACAGCTTATCAAAAATGATCCTCCGTTAGGGTTAAATTCGTGGGCATTCTTTATCTCAAATGGAAAGGCTATTCACAAGGGATGGTCTAAAGACCATATTAAACAACTTTTGAAACAGAATAATATTCAGGTTTATAGTGATATAGTCACATTCGGGGAAATCATATTGAATGTTCCAATTTCCCAAGCGGCTCAAGCCGAGATTATACTAAATAGATATGGCATTCCTATTCATCCGCGCAGTCAAGGAGCGCCAAAATCTAAAGCGATACTTGGTCCTCAGCCATCATACTTTGACACCGTATTCAGATCGTCGCCCGAACCGCTGCGGTGCGAGTATTGCCGCAGCTTTGATATTCGCAAGGGTAAGTGCCACAACTGTGGAGCGATGACATGAAACAAACTCGCTGCCCCAAGTGCGGTCTTTGGAAAAATAAATCACCGTTCAATCTGGAAGACGAGTGCATTTGCGGCCGGCGCTTGCCCGGTACCGGCAACTGGCTGCTGGCCGCCGGGTGGATGGTCCTGCTGGCTATAGTGTTCCTGATCCTGGAGAACTCGTGATGTCTACCCGCCGCGACCCGCCCCGCCGCCTGCTGGCCGCCATCGCCGTCGGATTGCCGGTGTGCGTGGTGTTGGTGACGATATTGGCGTATTGTGGAGGAAGATAATGCAAGAGGGACTTTTGTGGTTCGACGCAGATCCCAAGCGCGACCTGGCCGAAAAAGTGAAGCGTGCCGCCGACCGTTACCAGTTCAAGTTCGGCGTGCGGCCTAACCTGTGCTACGTACACACCTCGGCGCTGGACCTCGGCTCGGTCGAGCTGAACGGGGTACGGCTGGTGCCGGCCGACAACGTGCTGAGACATCACTTCTGGATCGGCGTGGAAGAGAGCCAGGCGGCGCTGCTATCGGAGCAGCCGCCCCGCGCGTCTGGCAACGGGCGGTACGTCTGCAAGCGATGCGAGGCTGA
>CAYGBH010000407.1:0-3963 GCA_964348055.1 uncultured Pirellulales bacterium | reverse complement strand
ACTTGGCCGCCAAGATGCGGTCCAGATCAGCCTTTAACTCGGCGAAAGGTTCGTTAGTCAATTTGTAGAGTTCGTCGAAGATCTTGTCCAGTTCTTGAACATCCTGCTCACCGGTGATCAGGGAAAGGGTATGATAATTGTCAAAGCCAAGTTTTCGCGCCGCCTGGTTCCGCAGCTTCACTAATTGGATGAGGTCATCTGCGACCTCGGCTCCTACTTGTTTGCTGGCCAGCCACGCCTGCTTTCTCCCGGCTGAATCTGTCTCTGTTTTTAGAATTTCCTTAATCTCATTATTGGTAACCTTTTTGCCTTCAATGGTGCCGCGAAAAGTACTGAAGTTCTTTTCAATTTCCGTGCCAAGGTCAACGATTCTCTTCAACAGCTCCGGCTCTATCTGGTTCTCAAGATAGCCGTTGTACAACACAACCAGTTGTCGTGCCAGTTTTGCTTTCTTGACCTCTCCGGATTCTTTCATATCCTTGAGAAAGGCAAATTCCTGAGGGTCGCTGTAAACCTGGCGAATCTCTAACATCAATTTGCTGAATTTATCGTAATCGTCGGACTTGCCGGTAACCGCCGCGTCCCAGTAAGCAAGATTCGCTTCCTTGTGTATAGGTTTGACTTTTTCAACGTGGGCTGTAATGAAATTCTGCAATTGTCTTTCCCTCGCATTAGGTGCACAACCCAAAACAATAACGCTTACCACCAGCGTCATAATTAAAGTCGATAAAGTTTTCATAACTTCACACCCCTTTATTTTTTAGAAAATAGCTTGCGGCTGGAGGATATTATCGACTCTGGGCATTGTTTTCAAGCAGATTTTGGATGACCAGAAATAAGCAAGGGCCGGCCCCCCTTCTTGCTTTCGCAAGAAAGCAGGGGGGCGCTTGAGAGTGACTCTGTTATTTTTCACATTCAGCCATTTCTTCTTTGAACTCGGGCAGTTGCAAACGTACTATATAGCCCTGTTATATAAAAAACCAAAGTTCTTTCTACCTGAGCACAAACAGAGATTATCTATGTAAAAAAATTGGGGAACTCATCATGGCCAAGACCAAGTACCTGACCGCACCTATTCCATCGAAAAAAATGCCTTCCAGCATCCCCTGTATTCTCACCACCGAAGCTTCTGAACGTTTCGCGTTTTATGGCATGGCTTCAATACTTGTTGTGTTCATGACCAAGAATCTCATGGGATCCAACGGGACGTTGGACGTCATGGGGGACGAACCCGCCAAGGCCTGGTTTCACTGGTTTACCTCCGCAGTCTATTTCATGCCGCTGATCGGTGCTATTATCTCAGATGTCTGGCTCGGCAAGTTCAAGACTATCATTTGGTTCTCCATGGTTTACTGTGTCGGATTCGCGGTCTTGGCGTGGGATCACACGCGCGTTGGGTTGTTTGGGGGCCTGGCACTAATTGCCATGGCCTCCGGAATTATCAAGCCATGCTTGTCGGCTAACGTAGGAGATCAGTTTGGTGCCTCTAACAAGCACTTGTTAACAAAAGTCTATGGCTGGTTCTACTTCTCGGTAAACCTTGGTGCCTGTATCTCAATGTATCTCTGTCCTCGCCTATTGGATAAGTATGGCCCTACAGTTGGATTTGGTGTGCCCGGGGTCTTCATGTTTGTTGCGTTGGTGTCATACTGGTTAGGCCGATACAAGCTTGTGCACATCCCTCCGGCCGGCAAGACCGGTTGGCGAGAAACACTCGATAAGGAAGGGATTAGGACATTGGGAAGACTCTGTATCATCTTTGTGTTTGTATCTATGTTTTTTGCGTTGTTCTATCAGTCAGAATCCGCATGGGTACTGCAGGCTGGAAAAATGAACCTCAGATGGCTCGGTAAGAACTGGCTTCCGGCTCAAATGCAGTCGGCGAATCCCTTTCTGATAATGATTTTAATCCCATTGTTCGCGTACGTTATCTACCCTGCCCTCAACCGCCTGTGGCCACTGACGCCCCTGCGTAAAATCGGCATTGGCATGTTTCTCACAGCAGCAAGCTTCCTTGTCCCCGTATGGATCGAAACCCAGATCGAAAGAGGCGGTCAACCGTGTATTGGATGGCAATTCCTGGCATATATCTTTTTGACCGGCGCAGAGGTCATGGTTTCCATTACAGCCCTCGAGTTCGCATATACGCAAGCCCCCAAGAAAATGAAGTCCTTGATTCAATCAATTGAGCTCCTCTCGATCTCGCTTGGAAACGCATTTGCAGCAGTAGTAAATAATGTCATAAAAAACGAGGATGGCACAAGCAAGCTGCCGGGAGCCAGCTACTATTGGTTCTTCGTGATAGCTATGTTGGTAACGGCGGCTATATTCATACCTGTGGCACGTTGGTATAAACCGAAAGAATACATTCAGGATGAGGCCGCAGCAGAATCCCCGGCCTGAACATGCCAGTAAGCCATTTAGCAGTCGCCGGAACGGCGATGTAATTGATTAAAGTTCTTTGAGCAGCAGCTCTCGAACCACAATCTTCATCGGCCCGAACTGCTCTCCGGGGTGGACCTGAAAACCAATCCTGCCCGAATCAGTAGTGTTGTCGTGCACATCGGCGACCTTGTGGCCGTTAATCCATGTCTGGATGTGATTGCCCTCTGCACGAACCTTTATCGTGTTCCAGCCATCACGGTCCACAAGAGTCTTGTCCTCATTCATTGCAAGAAACATCTTGCCGGGACAGTACAGCGTGCCCGAATAGCACACCGGTTTCTTGTATTCGAGGATGTCGGCCTGATATGCCTTCTTGGGCGATTGGTAACGGAACCATAAACCACTGTTACAGGGCCACTCGACCCGGTATGTAAGACTCGCAATAAAATCCTTGTACGTTCGCCTCGTAAACAAGTCGCCGGGAGCGTTGTTCTCGCCCTGGGTCCCAATAAGCAGGCCGTCTTCAACGATCCATCTGGCCCCGCCGCTCGTCTCCCAGCCGGTCAGGTCTCTGCCGTTGAACAGCTTCACTGCACCGACCAGGTCCTTATCCGAACCCGGAGCCTTGCAACTTTCGCAACAACACCCGGCCAACCACATCGATACTGAGACACACACAATAGCCAATAATCTGCGTGACATAATCTTCTCCTTTTGTTTTGCTGAAAAACCAGTTCTGCGAGGATGACTTCGCTTGTCTACTTCTGCCAGATGTCAGCCGTCCGCGCTTCGACGTCCAGCAGCTCCGGCAGAGCAGCGCTCGGTACCGGCTCATACCAGAACGTCGCACACGACCAGTCGTCCTGCGTCTCTATCAGCCCTTTTTTCCACGCAATCTGCTGAATCGTGATGCGGCATTCCTGGCGCCACGAAATCGGGTCCGGCAGGTGCCAGCGATACATCGAGACGAAGTTGTTCTCATTCAGACTGCAGCCGTTGTAAAAATATGGCGTCTGCTGCATGCCGTAAGACAGGCAGACGTAATCCTCGCTTCCCGTCCCGCAAATGGTAGGAAAGTCTGTGTCGCCGTCCATATAAATCTTTATCTCACCTTCACCCCACCACTGGCCGGGCGTCAGATTGCGCACGCCTATGACCGCACCCATGAAGCGGCCTTTGTTCTTTCGCTGCGGCAGCATTACGAAATCCCTCTTCATTGTCGTGGGATTTTCCCTGCGAAACAGCACATGCAGCCGGCCGACATCACTCGGATGCTTATCATTGAGCGTGTAATCAATCTGATAATACAACGGCACGTCCTTTTGGCCTTCGTTTGTCAGCGTAATCTTTGCGCGTTTGACGAATGGCATGGGCAGCCAGATATTCATACCGGCGTTCGTGCCTAACGAATGCACCGCCGAGTAATACGGCATCACCTTGCCGTGTGCAAAGCCCATAAAATCACCAATCGGACATTCGATGCTCGGATTCTCCTGCTCATCCCACCAGGCCCGGATTACCAGGCTCCGCAGGTTGGCCGGGTAGTTCCTGGTGGTCATCCAGATATGCCGTATGGTG
>CAYGBH010000406.1:0-3982 GCA_964348055.1 uncultured Pirellulales bacterium | reverse complement strand
ATTATCCTGTCCTGCGGCGGGGGCATGCCTCCCGATGTTCCGACAGAGAACATCGAAGCCTTTCTGTCAGCGGTTGAAAAAATATAGAAGTTTAGCCGTCGCCGGTACGGCGGTGGTCAGACTCTTTAAGTTTTCGCAGCCAAATAGCCGATAACAAAATGATTCATAAAAGACGATAATCTTTTCTCTTCGTAGATGAACATGGAGATGAAAAATGGTCAAAAGATTGGTCATAATTTTGATAGTAGTTGCCATGAGCCTGGGTTTGCTACTTGCCGCCGGCTGTGAGAGCAACGCTCAAACCGGTGCTCTTATCGGCACAGCGATTGGCGCCGGTGCCGGTCAGGCGATAGGCGGTGATACGGAATCAACCTTGATTGGAGCCGGGGTAGGCGCTGCCGGCGGCTATATAATAGGCAACGAACAAGACAAGAACAAATAGCGGGCCCGAACACACAATTAGACCGACTCACGAAATAAATAAAGGGTAAGCGCTTTCTTGCCCTTACCCTTTATAAACAGCCTAATTTCTGCCTGGCAGTACGAATTCGATAGCGGCGCTATTGTCTGGGATATCTATACGGCAGGCTCTTACACATCTTCTTTATCATCTCTTGTGCTTTCTGAGCCTTTTGAGGCGATAGTGCCTGACCTGCCACGCCGCCCAATACACCGCCTGCGATCCCGCCTATTGTTCTGTCATCTGTATCGCCGCCGGCTACAGCAACACCGGCAACAGCCCCGCCGGCAGCTCCAGCAATGGTGGCTAAACTTCTCCCGGTGCTACCCAGGCCACTGCCTGCCCATAAAACACTGCCATCCTCGACATCTATCATCTTTGCCGTCATACTCATTTCCTCGCCGAAATTCGGTATGTTAACGACAAGAACCACCGGGACATTTAGGATTCGACCGGCGCGAGCGGCCCCTTCGTCGGTGGTTAAGTCCGAAGCCTGGAATTCGTGCTCTTTAAGCAGACTCTGCACCTGGGCTCTTTCTACAGGTGTATAGCCCTTCTTCATCAACTCCATCGCAAAAAAGTCAGCAATCTGATTCTTGGCTGCCTCTGACCCCACATCACCTTGAACATCCGCGATGGCAATCTTGTCCAGCCCGGCAAAATTATAACCAGCCTTAACGTAGCTTTCACCTGAAGAGCAGCCGCCCGCAAGCAGAATGACCATTACAAACACATACGCACAAATGATTTTCATGGTCTATACCTCCCACAGAACAAATTGAAGGCCACCGCTCGGCGGGCTCGGCGCCCAGACGGGCGGGAACCAATCATGAAACAACAATACGTGTTAGTATCTAACCGATTCGAACAGAATTGTCAACCCTGTTAGAAATTTCTTTTTTTCAGGTAACATTGACAGCCCCGTTAGATGCCGCCATGTTGGAGATAAACCCCAACAGTCGAGTGAATCCCGCCCGTTAGTCCAGCCCCTCTCTAAGGGTGGGATTAGAAACAGGCTGGGTGAAGCACCGAACGTGGATTACCCTGTGCTATAATTTCCAACGGGGTCAACGTTTTTCCACGTCCCTTCAACAGCGGGTTAACTAAATGAAAAAGGGCCAAGGGGTTTTTGCCCTTAGCCTTTACATGCTTGTTAGACTCTGTCCCGCCGACCCTTACAGACGCAGAGGCCGATAGAGATACGGCAAGCCTTACCGAGCCCATCCTGGATGGGCGTGGTTTACGGTTTGCCGATTGGCCTCTTCGGCAAGCTTTTACACATCTTCTCTATTATCTCTTGCGTTTTTTTAGCTTCTTTAGGAGATAAGACCCCGCCTACCGGGCCGCCCAATATGTCACCGGCGACCCCGCCTAATACTTCTTCGGCTCCCGCGGCGCGGGGGCCCTCTTGGCCACTGATGCCGGTGCCGGCATCGACCTCCTCCAACTTGAATAATCCAGAAATGGCCCCCAGGATTCCCTTGGTTTCCGCCGAACCTCTGCCCATCCATAAAATGCTGCCGTCCTCGACATTTATCATCTTTGCCGTCATTGATGTTTCTTTACCAAAGTGGGGTATGTCAACGACAAGAACCACCGGGACATTTAAAATCAGCCCGGCCTCAGTAGCCGCTTCGACAGTAGTCAAGTCTGCTGTTTCGAGTTCCCGTTCCCTAAGCAACGCTTTAACCTGGGCCCGCCCCACAGGCGCATAACCCTTCCTTAATAATTCCATCGCGAAGATATCGGCTACCTGATCCCTGGCCAGATCGCTTTTCACACTACCTTCAACGGCTACAATAGCAATCTTATCCAGCCCGCCAAAGTCATAACCGACCCTAAAGGAGCTTTCCCCCCCTCCCGAGGAACAGCCGATAATACTAACAAGCAGAACAGTTGTTACCAACGCATACACAGAAATGGTTTTCATGACCCATACCTCCTACAAAACAGATTAAATAACGAAACAAAATCGCCTCTTATTATATAAAATCCGCACAAAATTGTCAACCTTTTTTTCCTCTTTCGTACCTATCATATCACAAAGAGAACCTGGCCGATTAACGGAATAAAAAAGGCCAAGGTTTTTTAAACCTCAGCCTTTCTATAGGGACCCCATCCCGATGTGTCGGGATAGGTACCCTATATATTTATCCACCTCACAAATGAGGAGGCAGCTCTACTGAGACCGCAGCTTGTGCTATATAGGACTATAAATAGGGTCCACGTAGCCGGGTTGTCTTTGAGGCCGATTCGGCCACTTCAACATATCAAACAAAAACTCGCTGGCCTGCCGTATCATCACACCCGGCATACAGGGACACATTTCAAACGAACCAACTATGTCATTGTCGTATTTGCTTAAAACCTTTAACAAGTAATCCCAATCTTGACGGGATATACCGCCATGCAGGCCAGGCGGCTCGTGGTCGTCCATTTGTCCATAATTGTCAGTCAGATGCAGATGGGCCGCTCTCGGGGCCAAATCATCAACATACTGCTTGAAGGAATATGTGCTGTCCAGATTGGCATAGCCGGTGTCGAGGCAATACCAAACAGACTCGAATTCATCCCTGGCCTTCTTGAGCATCTCCAATTTGCCGGTTTCAAGGCACAATTTGACATCGTTCTGCTCAGCCATTTTGACTACCTCGTCAGCAAAGCCGTTGCCGTCAGGCGCCGGGCCGTCAGAAATACCCAAATTTCGCAAATCGGTCACAATACTTGCATTAAGGAGCTTAGCGCATTCGATTTGTTCATTCCATTGCTCCAATGTTGGACGGTCGCTGCGAGAGCGTATCGCCACCACCATATCCCTGGTAGCGGCGGCGAGCCTGGCCCAATTGCGCCTCTCGTAACGGCACTCGCTCTGGCCTTTTATATTGGGCCATAATTCTATGCCGAAGCCCAGAGACCTTAAGAATTGGCATTCCTGCTCAAATGAAAGCGGGTGCTCATGCCCCCAAAACACCATTGTAGAAACAACGTAGCTAATTCGCATTATGCCGTCTCCATCTCCCTCCGGCCGACAAATTCGCCCTTCTACGTCGTGTAGCCAGTATTATTATCGATTAAAAACAAAGACATATTCAAAGATTCTTAAAAATTTCCGCATTTTTTAGGCTGACAACTTCGATTTGAACACGGATCTTTCTAAGGGGGTTCCCATTTTCCGACTTTTGTGAAAACGGGCCCCCAGGACAAGCCCAGCAGCCAGACAACACACTTCCCGAAAAGACAGAGGAAAAAGCCACAAAGCACACAGAGAAGAAAAAGAGATGCAAAGCCCAATAATATTATACCGAAACGCGAAAACAAAAGCCGAGACTTATCGGGCCTTCGAGAGCTCTACAGCGGCTGAAAATAGTTTTGTAAAAATTTCTGTTGAAATATATGTCGATAATGTTATAGTGTGATGTTTTGGGTATTTGAGAGAGTCGTATTTATGAAAAAAGAGATACATCCAAAATACGATAAGGTGGTGGTTCATTGCGGCTGCGGCAACACCTTCGAGACCCGCAG
>CAYGBH010000405.1:0-4006 GCA_964348055.1 uncultured Pirellulales bacterium | reverse complement strand
GACCGGGACAGCGGACGTTGCTTGGCCTTCAAGAGCAATCCGGACGCTTACTGGCTCGACGATTATGATGAAATGGTCGAGGATTGCCCGATCAGTTTGTCCTGAGAGTTTGCCGTAAAGGTCATATTGACAGGGTTAGAATCGCAGTTTCAATTTTGTCCCGGCGAGCTGGGATTAATTTTGAGTTGTCTGAATGCCCCCCGGCAAAATCGGGGGTTAATTATTTGGGGGGACCGGCGGTAAATTAGGAGTTGTATTTTAAATGGTCTTTAGAATCGGCGCAATTATTCTGCTGATTTCAGCTGGCTGCGGGACAGGCTTTGCGTTGGAACCTGACGAGATTTTGGTAATAGCAAACAAGGACGTCGCGGCATCGGTGCGGATTGCTCGTTACTATTGCGAAAAGCGGGCCGTACCGGATGAAAACATTCTCTCATTGTCCTTAGGCAAAAGCCTTAACGATACAATCAGCAGAGACAATTATGAAAAGCGGCTTGCAAAGCCGATTCGCAAAGAATTGTCCACTCGTCAACTCCCCGGCAAAGCCGGACAGAAAGCGATTAGATGTCTGCTGACGACTTACGGTGTGCCCATCAAGGTAGGAAAGCGAGGGACGTCAACAGGCCTGGAAGGCAGACTAAAAGAATTAAGAGAATTAGTTAAGCAAGAGAAGGAAAGGATTGAGCAGACTACCGGTAGCGACAACAAGAAGGGCTCAGTTGAGCAAGATAAAAGCAATAAAAAGCTGGCCCAGTTGCAACTTGAAATTGATCGTATCAGCGGCAAAGAAACAAACGCTTCGGTGGATAGTGAGTTATCAATGGTGTTGTTCGGTCCCTACGAGCTGTATCGATGGCAGCCGAATGTGCTAAAGGCTGATGTGCAGGGCCTTAGTTTTGGAATGCTTATGGTCAGCCGGCTTGACGGCCCGGACTCTTGCGTAGTCAAAGGCCTCATCGATAAGGCAATGGCGGCAGAGAAAACGGGGTTAGAAGGTATCGCTTACATCGATTCACGAGGCATTACAAACAAAAAGAGTTTATACGGTTATTTTGACCAGTCTTTGCGGGATTTGGCGATGTTTACAAGATTGCGAAGAGAGCTTCCCGTTCAGGAAGAGCGAACAGGGAAGCTTTTCGCTCCCGGTTCTTGTCCCAGGACGGCTATCTATTGCGGCTGGTACAGTCTGAAAAAATATGTTGATGCCTTTGAATTCGTCGATGGTGCGATTGGGTATCATATCTCAAGTTTTGAAGCGGTTAGCCTTCGCGACCCTAACAGCAGCCAGTGGTGTCCGGCTATGCTCAGGGATGGTATAACAGCAACATTGGGAGCGGTGGCTGAGCCGTATCTTCATTCATTTCCGGAGCCGAAATTGTTTTTCCTCGAGCTGTACAAAGGTAATTGTCTTGTCGAGGCATACTACCATACAAAGCCGTTTAATTCGTGGCAGTTGGTCTTGATAGGCGATCCGCTCTACAGGCCCTTCAAAAAACCTTTTGAGAACGACTAAAGACCGAAGACTATACTTGGTCAAGATATTTTATGTCTTGTGTCTTGCGTCTTGTAAAATAAAGCTGCCAGATAAATTGTGGCAGCTACAACTACGATTCCTGCGACAGAGATGATTATATCCGGCATCGAGAAATCTTTGCCAAGAATTACGGAGAATAATCTTACAGTCAATAGTAAGCCTATCGGCGCTGCTAATGCTGTTATCAGCCATTTGGGTTTAGGGGGCCGAAGCTCCAGGAAAAGTTGTACGTATCGAATCCACAGCATAGTAAAAATTGGGTAGGCAAATAGATGAAACATCGCATTTGTAATCGGCATCACGTCAGCCAGGTTCGCTCGTGTAATATTTGTTAAGCCAAAGATAACAGTGCCCGCCACCAAAAGAGCGGCAGGCCAGAATGTAAAAAAAGAAAACATAATCAGGCCTGTGAGCGTACCGGCCAAATCTGTGACAAAATCCATAAGGTCGCTACTGCGTCCTTCTACATAACCCTGCAGCCATTCGTCCAAAATCCCATACGCAACTATCGCGAAAAGTACCCACCATACGGCGGGCCGGCGCCAGCTAACTTTTTTGTCGGGGCTGATTGCAAACCAGAGCAGAAAGACCAAAATCAGATACATAAGGAGGTGAAGGCTTTTATCGGAGACGTCGGCCTCGCGAACAAATAGCGGGACAGGTATATGTGTAAGGATAAAAAGGGTGAGCCAATAGGAGACCAATGATATTATAGTTACTTTTTGTTGGCGCGATAAAGCCATTAAAAACAACCTTAGAGAGTCGGCTCGGTACTCGATGAGCGTCGAGTATGATTTTACCAGAGATTTGTTTATGGCGTAATAAGATTTTTGAATTTAGGTCCCGCACTCAAGACTTTAGAAGCGTAAAATGCAAAGTCATCCACTAAAAATGAAGTTTACTCTGGGAAATTCAGGATTGAATGTGTAATATAGGTATGTTGTAATCCACCGCTGCAAAAACTTATTTGGAGGATTGGAAAAATGAAACGCTTAATAATTATCGGCGTAGCTTTAGCCTGCTTTACGGTCCTTTGCATGGGGCAGCGCAGGTCTCGGGTTACACGAGGCAAGATAATTCAGCTTACAGAGCCCAGGTTGACAGGGTCGGTCAGTTTCGAGGAGGCGTTGGCCAGACGGCGAAGTGTACGCCAGTTTGTCAGCCAACCGCTCAGCTCCTCACAGATTAGCCAACTGGCCTGGGCCGGGCAGGGCATAACGGAGCCGCAAAGAGGCTTGCGAACAGCACCATCAGCTGGGGCGCTCTATCCCATAGAGTTATATTTTGCAACACCGGAGGGAGTTTCTGTTTATCAGCCGCAAGGGCACAATTTGCAGCAAATTTTGGATCAGGATGTCCGCGGCGCCCTGGCGGCAACTTCGACGCCAGGGTCGGTACCTGGTTGTAATATTATTGTTGCGGGCTCTGTGAGAAAGCTTACAGCCCAATTCCGCAAAGATGCCAGAAAATATATGCTATTGGAAGCCGGGCACGTCGCCCAGAATATCCAATTGCAGGCTGTCTGTTTGGGATTGGGCTCTGTAACGGTCGGTGGTTTTGATATATCCGGCGTCCGTAAGATTTGCAGGCTGCCGAGAGAGCTGGAGCCAATTTATATAATATGTGTTGGTTATCCGCTGGCGCAAGCCACAACGGAAACAGACCAGGGGCAAACGAGCACGGGAGCAAAAAGGGCGGTATTGATTGTTGCCAGCGAGAATTTCCGCGATGAGGAGCTTTTCGAAACAAAGCGTGTGCTCGATGCGACGGCGGTTCAGACAACTATAGCGAGTACAAGAACAGGGTTTATACAGGGTATGCTTGGAAACATAGCTGAGGCAAGGATTCTCGTGAGCCAATTGAGGGTTGATGATTACGATGCGATAATCTTTATAGGCGGCCCGGGAGCGGCTGAATATTTTAATAATCCCGTTGCATTGAACATCGCGCGTGAGGCGGCCAGTAAGAGAAAAATTCTTGCGGCAATTTGCATAGCCCCAACTGTTTTGGCCAACGCCGGCGTGCTCACCGGTGTCCGAGTCACCGGTTTTCCCACCGAACGGGAAAAACTTGTGCAAGCCGGTGCTATTTATACCGGTACTCCAGTTGAGCGGGACAGATTTATAATAACCGGCAGCGGGCCTCCGGCTTCAGTCCAGTTCGGCAGGGCTGTTGCAGATGCCCTTGCCGGCAGATAACAGAGGACAAGGAACAGAATTCAGATTATCTGTCCTCTGACATCTGTCCTCTGTCTTCTGAATAACGATTTGTAATCGGCAGTCGCCTGTCTTTACCAAAGGCCTTTGGTGTAATTCTTACCCCCGGCGGAGATAGCCTTCTTTTGTATTCGTTACGGTCAACCATACTAATAACATTATGGACCACGTCCTGAGGCAGGCCCGATTCAACGAGCTGCTGTGCGGATTTGTCTTCTTCGACGTAGCCTTTGAGGATTTTATCAAGTAAATCGTA
>CAYGBH010000404.1:0-4017 GCA_964348055.1 uncultured Pirellulales bacterium | reverse complement strand
ACAATCGGCTGTGCGTCGGATTGATAATCTGGTGCTCAAGAACCATAACATGCCGTTGTAAGGGGACTCACAAATAGTCAAATCCACTGCTTACAAACCAGCTTACAAAAAAGATTCATAAGGACCGTCGGCTTAATTGGCTGGTAGTCAAGGCCGCATAAATCCTGCATATTGTCAGACTTGTAAAACATGACTAATTCACACGTACCACGTATACGTACCAGAAATGTTCAGAAATGGTGTGAATTCTACACTTTTGTGCCCCGTCGTGGATTCCGCCACATTATACTTCCCAAATTGGTTCTTTCCTACCGGCCACAGCCAAAGCCCCAATAGCCATACGTCGCATGGCCCAAGCAGCTGTATCAATGTCTCGGCGAAAACCAGCCATTACGCCTTTGGCCTTGTTCTGTGCGGAAAGGCGCATTATTATTTCTCGTATTGATGTTGACATTGCTTATCTCCTTTGTTCTATACGTACCTCATACGTACTTTTTTCTTGTTTCTGTCTCGGCAATGAGTCGGTGCTGACCTGGCGATGAATCAAGAAACCGCTCTCACTGCTCAAAAACAGCACTTAAACAAGGGCGAGACAAGGATTTGGACCCAGAGCGTTTTTTTCCTAAACCGAAGGTCACAGGTTCGAATCCTGTCGGGCGTAGTCAAAAAGTGGTTTTTTTAGAGGCACTTCATAATTTGGGCTTGTCCTGCGCTTGTCTAAGCGCGCCGGTTCTGTCGGAAAAAGCGGGCTGAGAGCAGCATAGGCTTAAAGAGGAGGTCGCGTTTTCAAGACAGACTTGATATAGTGGCATTAATTGGGAATTTCATTTTAAAAGTGACAGTCAAGCAGATGGTAAGGAAATTGTGATGGACAAACTTGCAGCTTTGAGGATTGGTATCGGTTTTCTGATAGCCTTGGTCTCGGTGGGTGCTTCCGGGGATTCGAGAAGTGATTATTGGCCAACGTGGCGGGGACCTGATGCCACAGGTGTAGCCCCAAATGGCAATCCCGCCCTGACCTGGAGTGAGACGGAGAATATTAAATGGAAGGTCAAGTTGCCCGGCCAGGGTACCTCAAGCCCAATCGTCTGGGCTGACAGAATATTCTTTCAGACGGCCATTAAGACAGACAAGAAGGGCACCTCAGCCGCTCAAGCCGGTTCCGAGGGTCGGGATCTGGACGGGAGTGGAAGCGCAAGACGACCCTTTCACGGCGGAAGGGCTCCAACGAATGTGTATAAGTTCGACCTTGTCTGCCTGGACCGAAAGAGCGGCAAGATTCTCTGGCAGAAAACCGCCCGTGAAGAGCTACCTCACGAGGGGCATCATCCCAATCACGACGGCTTTGCTTGCTATTCACCTGTCACCGATGGCAAGCACATCTGGGCGAGTTTCGGATCCCGCGGCGTGCATTGTTATGACATGGACGGCAACCACGAATGGAGCAGAGACATGGGGATGATGAGAAAGAAAATGATGTTCGGCGAAGGTAGCTCGCCGGCTTTGGCTGATGATGCGGTGATTGTCGTGATGGACCACGAAGGCGATTCTTTCATCTATGCACTCAATAAAAAGACCGGTGAGACGGTCTGGGAAAAACCTCGCGATGAAGCCACTACATGGGCCACGCCCATTGTCGTTGCAGTCAACGGTAAGATGCAGGTGGTCATCAGTGCAACCAAACGCATTCGCAGCTATGACCTTGAAACGGGCAACCTTATCTGGCAATGCGGGGGTCAGACCGGCAACGTAATTCCTTCGCCGGTCAGCGGTTTTGGGAAGGTATTCTGTACCAGTGGTTTTCGCGGCAACGCACTGCAGGCTATTGAGCTCGGTCGTATCGGTGACCTGACTGGTTCCGACGCCGTCAGCTGGCAGGTTGATGAAGCAACGCCTTATGTGCCCTCCCCGCTGCTCTATGGCGACAAACTTTATGTCTGTTCCGGCAACAGGGCTATCATTTCCTGCTACCAGGCCAAGACCGGCAAAGCCAACTTTGTAAAGCAGCAGCTTGAGGGTATGAGAGAGATTTTCGCCTCACCGGTAGGAGCGGCTAATCGGGTTTATTTCGTGGGACGAGATGGCGTCAGCCAAGTCATCAAGCGGGCAGAGGAATTTCAGGTGTTGGCTACAAACATTCTGGATGACAGGTTCGATGCATCGCCTGCCATTGTGGGAGACGAGTTGTTCCTAAAAGGTAAAACATATCTCTATTGTATTGCTGAGCCGCGCGAAAAAAGGTAACATCAAGGAAACTGGATATAAGACCGGCAGGGAATCAGGATAGGATGATTTGAAAGTTCGACCCACAGTCAAATCGGGAGAAAGGAGATTTGATAATGACTGGAAGAGTAAAGACAAGGCTGATTAGCACAACGGTTATTCTTGTATCGGCGTTGGTGATTACTGCTCATCTGGGCTGCGGGGAACGGGATTCGACCTTGCACCGCAAGCAAGCGCGGCAAATCCTGGACGCCAGCGGTGTCAAGGGCGGTCTGGTCGTCCACATCGGCTGCGGAGACGGAAAGCTAACTGCCGCATTGCGCGCGAACGACAGCTATATCGTACACGGCTTGGACACAGATGCGGACAATATTGAAAAAGCCCGCGAGCACATTCGCTCTCTAGGTCTTTACGGTAAGGTGTCGGTCGACCGGTTGAGCGGCGACCGCCTGCCGTACATTGACAACCTCGTCAACCTCATAGTATCCGAACACCTTGGCAAGATTTCGATAGATGAAGTGAAGCGCGTGCTTGCCCCTAACGGCGCAGCTTATATCAAGAATGGCAATACGTGGGCTAAGACGGTCAAGACATGTCCCAAAGAGATAGACGAATGGACACACTACCAGCATGATGCGAGCGGCAACGCGGTGGCCGATGATTTGGTTGTTGGCCCGCCGCGACGCATGCAGTGGGTCGGAAGCCCAAGATGGGCGCGACATCACGACCACATGGCCAGTTTGAGTGCGCTGGTATCGGCTGGCGGACGAATCTTTTACATCATCGATGAAGGGCCGAAGGCTTCCATCCAGTTGCCGCCGAGATGGTTTCTTATTGCCCGGGACGCTTTCAATGGTGTTATCCTGTGGAAACAGCCCATCGACTCATGGTATGTCCATCTCTGGCCCCTCAAGAGCGGGCCTGGGCAGCTTCCCCGCCGGCTGGTAGCTGTCGGAGATAGTGTTTATGTTACCCTTGGGATCAACGCCCCTTTGAGTGAGCTTGACGCGGCAACGGGCAAAACCATTCGGACCTATGAGGGCACCAAAACCACTGAAGAGATAATCACCTCCAACGGAGTTCTCTTCCTGCTGGTGAATCCTTCCAGAGAGCCGGTGAGCTATACCCAGGAGAATGCTCACTGTTGGGCTGAAAGAGACCGTGCCAGCAAGCGGTGGGCGTGGGATGAAAAAGACAGGTGGCTTATGGCCGTTGAGGCCGGTACGGGTAAAGAATTATGGAAGCAGAAGCAGCGAGTAGTTCCCTTGACGCTGGCGGCTGACCGGCGGCATGTATTTTTTCACGATGGCCAAAAGGTTGTTTGCCTCGATAGAGAAAACGGCGAACAGGTGTGGAATTCGGAACCTGTCTCAAGAGTCTCGCCTGTTCCAACGGGGTATTTGCCGAGGCTGGTTGTGTATGATGATGTCGTGCTGTTTACGGGCAAAAAGGGGAGCCTGACAGGACTTTCAACCGAGACCGGCCGGATATTGTGGACGTCGAAACTGCCAAGTTCGGGACACTTTTGTCCAGAAGACGTCTTCGTCATTGATGGACTGGTCTGGGCCGGAGCAATCGCGGGTGCCCGCAACTCAGGTGTTTTCACCGGACAAGACATCCACACCGGCGAGGTCACCAGAGAGTTTGCTCCTGATGTTGAAACCTACTATATGCATCAGAGATGCTACCCCAGTAAAGCCACTGTCCGATACCTTATACCCTCAAGAACAGGGACCGAATTTATTGACCCGGAGTCGGGGCATTGGATAATTCATCACTGGGTTCGCGGAGGCT
>CAYGBH010000403.1:0-4031 GCA_964348055.1 uncultured Pirellulales bacterium | reverse complement strand
GAGCCTTTGTGAGGCAACGTTCGCGCCGGCGTCTTCCAGCTCCACATAAATATCGTCAGCGGCATTTGATGAATCTCCCTTGCACCAGATCGATAACAATTTAGCGTCTGCCGCGGTCCAATCCTGGTCGCTGTCATATACAAGGTCGGCGGTGGAATAGTAGGGGGCCGAGTCGTTCGCGTAGTGAAATTCCATGAATCTGTTGCCGTAATTACCGAGCCAGATCGTCGACCGCGAGCCGTTTTCAGAACCGTCGTCCCATCTATCTAACAGACTGGGCTCGCCCGTAATTGTGCCCGTGTAGGTCTCGAAATGGTCGATATTTCCTGCTGAATGCATCGAGCGATATTTATAGATTTCGCTGCCGGCCAACAAATATGCTCCCACGCCGTAGACCTCGCTGTGGTCACTGTCAGTCGGCCTGGGAGCCGCTCCCGGTGCCTGGACCCAGCCGAGTTTGCCGTCTTCATGCACTGCTGCGACCAGGGCGTCCCAGGCCTTTTCGACGACGGGCAGATACGTCTGCTCATCGAGAATACCCTGATTAATACCCCAGGCAAGGCCGTAACAGAAAAAGCCCGTACCGCTGGTCTCGGGATTAGGGTGATGATTAGCGTCAAGCAGATTCGACCGCCAATAGCCGTCTTCCGGCTGAATTTCAGCTAATCTCTCTGACATTTCCTCGAAAAGCTTAACGTATCCGGGCCGCTTGGGGTCGTCGATGGGCAGATATTGCAGCACCCGCACCAGGCCGCCTATTACCCAGCCGTTGCCGCGGGACCAGTATACATTTTCACCGTTTGGGGACTTGGCATTAAAGTATCCATGGTCCCGGTAGAATAGATGGTCGGTCTTGCTGTAAAGACAGCCTTGCGTATCGGCCCACATCTCGTGCATAAGGTCGATATATTTATAATCGCCCGTCGCCCTGGTCAGCCGGGGCAGGACCGGCGGCGCCATAAACAGCGCATCGCACCATGACCACCATTGGGTAGAGTTGGAGTAACACAGGAACTTTACGGGATTGTTTATCATATAATCGTTGGTGATTTGGGCGTGATGGTACCTGCTCGGGTCGCTTTCTCCCAGGAAATATAATTCTAAGTACGTCTGGGCACAGCAGTGATGATCTGCATGCCGCGTCGGATATGCCCCATGTAGTTTCCAGCTGAATTTCTCTGCCCAGGAGCGTGCCGCATCCAGGTACTTGCGGTCCTTGGTCGTCTCGTATGTCGCCATTATCCCGGCGAAAAGGGCCCCGTGTAGCCAGTTATTATTTGAGTTCCAGTTGGATTGTCGCAGCTGCCAGTCGCAGACCTTCCGCATCATGGCGACGCATTCATCTGGAATATCCGGATTTTGGCTGACGAGAGGTTCAACTGCGATAAGCCCTTGGCAGGTAACGCATACGATGGCAGATAATAGAGTAGCTCTTAACATCGCCCGGCTCCTAACTTACTTATAAAAAACTCGCTTTTCAACACAACAGTTATTATATCAGAAAGGTCACTTCGAGGCAATCACAATAAATGCAATATCTTCTCCGATACGCAATCCAAAAAGGTCTGAACGTACTTATCTAACCAGTGCTCCATGCCCCGTTGTACATTGCCTGTCACTATTGCAGTTCTCTGTGTCATTCTAAGCTCAGCGAAGAATCTCAATAGTCAATAATCATTAATCATTCCCTGGCCCCGTGCTTACGCAACAATTCGATGTTTTTTTGCCTTTTCCATGTTTTAGCCATATCAAGAGGTGTATTGCCTTGAAGATTTTTGGCATTCACATCCGCGTTATGATCCAGGAGCATTTTCACTAATTCTGAGTCACCAAAAGAAACTGCGTGGTGCAAGGGTGTATCGTCTTTCTTGTTCTTCACATTGACTTGCGCACCCTTATCGAGCAGCATTTTTGCGCTATCATTCTCAAACCGTCTTATCACATCGCGGGGGTGACCCGGGTGGGTTGCCTCATGTAGTGGTGTCCAGCCGTCGTTATTTTGTACGTTGATGTTGGCGCCGTTGGCTATCAGAATCTTCACGACTTCCTTGTGATGACCCCAGGCGATTGCCTCATGCAGCGGCGTATTACCGGATTCGTCGATTGCATTTATATCGGCACCTTTGGCGATGAGTAACTCAGACATCTCAATTAAGCCATTTTTTGCCGCATCATGTAAGGGCGTGCGAGCATATTTTTCTCTTGAATGAATATCCAAGCCATTCTTTATGAGAAGCTCCAATAAATCTTTATGTTTTCCTTTGACAGCTAAATTTAAAGATGTTTGGCCATCTTCAGTTTTCTGTGTTAAATCAGCACCTTTGTCTATTAGGAGTTTCGCAACATCGTAACGGCCGTTGAAAGATGCAAGATGAAGAGGAGTACATTCTCTTGACAACTCAAACCAGTAAAGTCCAGTTGTCTGTGCATTAACGTTTGCACCTTTGGCAATTAGAAGTTCAGCTACGTCTTTGTGACCTTCCTGAGCCGCATAGTGCAGTGGCGTCATACCTCTTGTTTCCTTTACATCGACGGCAGCACCTTTGTCAATCAATAATTCAGCTACATTCCTGTGACCTCTAAAAACCGCACAGTGTAATGGTGCAAAACCTTCTTTAAGCCGAGTGTCTCTTTCCATTATAGAAGCCCTTTTATTAATATCCGCACCTTTGTCAAGCAACAGCTCAGCCATTTCTTTGTGCCCTCCCAGAGCTGCGTAATGCAGAGCGGTCCAGTTTCCAGCATTCCTATCATCAATCTTTGCACCTTTGGCAATCAGAAGTTCAGCTACCTCTCTGTGCCCCCATCTTGCTGCAAAATGTAAAGGTGTACAAGCAACTAAAGTCTCCTGTACAAAGTTTCTTCTCATTAGTTCTACTCGCTCCAACGGGTTGTCATAGGGAAAGACTTCTCTTGGTGCCTTTCCAGTCTTTCTATTGATATTGGCACCTTTGGAAATCAAGAATTCAGTTAAATCCTTGTGTCCTCCTCGAGCTGCATAGTGCAACAGCGCAGTACGGAAATTATCCTTACTGTCAATAGATTCTATGGTGTGAATAACACTCTTGACTCTATTCAAATCACCTATCAAAGATGCTGTCCATATAGAAATATCTGACCTTTCGTCTATAAGTAATTTCACGGTCTTTGGATGTAAATTTTTCATGGCAAGGTGCATTGCTGCTTGACCCTGCTCATTTTTTATATCTGCATCTACATTGTGTTCGAGAAGAATCTCTATTATTTCGTTCATACCCTTAAGAGCTGCAAGATGCAAAGCAGTGTCACCATTATTATTACTTGCGTTGACATCGGCACCATTCGCAATGAGGAGCTCTACGGCATTCTTTCGATTCCATAGTACAGCCAAGTGAAGTGGTGTGTTACCTGTCCAACTCTTTCCATTGATATCGGCACCATCGGCTATTAGAGACTTGATCTTCCCAATTTCACCATCTCTTGCGGCATCAAACAATTGTATTGTTTGTTTAGAAGGTTTCTTATAAGTTCTTGCCGCAATTGACTTATGCTCGTTCCAGAAGATAGAAAGTATCAGCGCTGCACAAAATAAAAATCGGATGATCGTTTTCATAATCTTCTCCTGTTAATATGCAGTCTATTTGGAAATGCGCTCGTGAATCAGTAGTTGTGCATACCCGCTTCGACTTACAACGTATCAAAAGTGGATATAAAAATCAAGCTTTTTCTTTTGTTTTGCTCATCAAACGAGATTGGCAAGCTCTTTTAACTGCCTTGCGTTTTTTATGGCGTGGGCGTGGGCATCGTTGTTGAAATAGACGTAGATGCCGCGAGCTTGTTTGCTTTGCTCCTTGAGCCACTTGGCCCAGCTCGCCAGCGCAGATTTGGAATAGCTGCCTGAATATCTGCCTGTTGTGCCGTGAAAACGAACGTAAATTGTCTCAGCTGTTACCACACGAGGCGATTGCTTGCCCGGCATATCGTGGATGCAAAAGCTGGAGCCGCATTGCCTGAGCAAATTGAAAGTATCTTCGCAATACCAGCTTTCGTGT
>CAYGBH010000402.1:0-4049 GCA_964348055.1 uncultured Pirellulales bacterium | reverse complement strand
CCAATCGGCTTTACACTCATCAATGAATGCCCGAACTCCTTCAGTTTTGCAATAGTCTCCTCGGAGAAAGCACCTTCTTCATGGTCTATTCTATCAGGCAGCCATTGATGATGAAAACGTCCGGCTGCAACAGCTTCCTGGATAGTCATGCCATGATCGACGACATTCATAATGCACTGCAAAACCGTTGTAATTATTGTCGGTCCTCCCGGCGAACCGATTACCATGAAATTATTGCCATCTTTCGTGACAATCGTAGGTGTCATAGAACTCAGCATCCGCTTGTTAGCTTCTATGGCATTTGCATTGCCGTACACCAGACCAGCCAGGTTTGGTACACCCGTTTTTGCACTAAAATCACCCATCTCGTTATTTAACAGAAATCCCGCTCCTTCGACGACAAGGTAACTACCAAAACTGCGGTCCAGAGTCGTGGTAACTGCTACAGCCATACCATCTTTATCGACTACGGAATAATGTGTCGTCTCATCACTCTCAGAGGGCACTTTTACACCGACCCCCGTTACATCACCGTGTGTCACCTGCGCGCTCGGCGTTGCATGCGATGGCGCGATGTCTTTGGCTCTGATATCAGCATATTTCTTTGAAGTTAACACCTTAATTGGAACGTCAATGAAATCTGGGTCGGCGATATACTCGGCGCGGTCAGCAAACGTACACCGTTGGGCTTCTGCCATAAGATGAACGGTTTCGGGGGTATTCCAGCCGGATGAACTAATATCGTACCTCTCTAATATATTCAACGTTTCCATCAAACATATTCCTCCTGAACTGGGAGGCGGCATAGAAACAATATCGTACCCTCTATATGTACCTGTAACCGGTGTCCGTTCGACACACCGGTAATTTTCAAGGTCCTGGTGTGTTATGATTCCACCGTATTTCTCCATGGTTTTAACGAAAAGGTCTGCAACCGTCCCCTTGCAAAAACCGTCTCGTCCCTCCTCGGCTATGCTCTTGAGAGTTTTTGCAAGGTCCTTTTGCACCCAGCGTTCACCCTTTTCGTATCGCGACCCGTCCGCCTTGTTGAAAACTGCGTTTGATGATGCAAACATTTTAAACTTCTCGCCCCCCATTGGTCGGTCAAGAATCCATCCTTTTTCTGCAAGTTCTATGGCAGGTCCAAGGACTTCCTGCCTGCTCATGGTGCCGTATTTTTCCAAGGCATACATTGTCCCTGCAACAGTACCGGGCACTCCCACAGCAAGAGCCCCATCTCTGGTCAAATGTGTAATGACATTGCCTTCCTGGTCAAGGTACATATCACGATGCGCTTTTCCGGGCGCTTTTTCACGGTAATCAATCGCGGTGACCCAGCCAACCGGCGCTCGAATAACCATGAATCCGCCACCGCCGATATTGCCCGCCTCAGGATACACCACAGCAAGCGCATAGGACACAGCCACAGCTGCATCTACGGCATTACCTCCTTTTTTCAGGATATCCACCCCTGCTTGAGAGGCCAACCTGTGCGCACTAACCACAACACCATTCTCAAATCCCTGCGACGGCGGAGGTTTAATCGAACAACCGGCTGTTATCCAGGACATGCAAAGCAGAGCTAAGATTACAGCCCGCCTTCGGCGGATTAGTCTCTCCGTCTCACAATCGCCCCAGCCAGCCGGCTGGGCAATAATCAAACCATATTTCACAGCAATCTCTTCAAGGTTATAGCGATGGTAGTTCGTAGCCTTTACGGTATTTCTTCGTCAGATACGCATTAGCCTCAGCATCACCGATGAATCGTTCTTGCCGGGTATCAAATCTGAGCCGTCGGCCAACCCGCATCGCAATGTTAGCCATGTGGCAAAGGACCGCTGAGTGGTGTCCTTCCTCGACATCGGCGTTTAGGTCGCTGACTTTACGGCTGCGTACCGCTTTGATGAAGTTTCCGATGTGCGACTCACCGCCACGGTCACCGCCCGGACCTTTTGAACCATCCTTGAAGGTCACCTGCCAGCCGTCTCTGCCGATAGACATTTTGCCGTTGTCGCCGTAGAAAACGTTGCCGTTGTCGTGGCCTTCGTGCTTGTAGGGGGTCCACAACCGCATTTCGTACATCAGGTACACCCCCTCGTATTCAAACGTGGCTATCTGCGTATCCGGTGTCTGATGGTCATCGTTATAGAACAACTGCCCGCCGCTGCAGGAGACGGCCTTAGGCAATTCGACCCCGAGGCCCCACCTGGCGATGTCGATTTGGTGTACACCATCGTTGCCCGTGTCGCCGGTTCCGTAGTCCCAGAACCAGTGCCAGTTATAGTGGAACCGGTTGCGATTGAATGGACGCTTGGGTGCCGGCCCGAGCCAGAGGTCATAGTTGACGTACGCGGGCGTCTCGCTGTCAGGCACACGGCCGATGGGACGTCGCAGTTGGTTGTTAATCGCCTTGGCCATTCGGATTTTGCCGAGTTTGCCCGATCTCATGTACTCAATGGCATCGGCCAGCGATTGTGCGCTGCGAGACTGGGTGCCGTGCTGAATGATTCTGTCGTGTTTGCGGGCCAAACTCACGAGCAGACGTCCCTCGGAGATAGTGTGGCTCAGCGGCTTCTCGACATACACATCTTTGCCCGCTATAACTGAGAACGCCGCCAAAGGCACGTGCCAATGGTCAGGCGTCGCAACGACGACCACATCGACAGATTTGTCTTCGAGCATCCGACGGTAGTCGGTGTAGGTATTGACCTTCTCATTGCGGTCTTTGAACTTCTTGACTTCACGGTCTAAGACATTGCCGTCCACATCGCACAGCGCGACTACCCGCACTCCCGCAATATTGCCGAAATTTCTGTAGAGTGAACGGCCTCGCCCATTGATACCGGCGACCGCTACGCCGAGGCTGTCATTTGACCCTCGCGCATGAGAAAACGGCAATGCCAATACTGCACCTGCGGCCATGGAACTTTTCACAAAATCTCGGCGTGTAACACTTTTCATAATCAATCTCCTTTCATAGCCCTTGACATTGAACTGCCAAACTCTTCCAAGGGCCAATTGCTGTTAATAATTTAAAGTACGGTGGGTCATTCTACAAAGTTCCTGAAACGCTCTTCAATCTGCTCCTTCGTTCTTATACCCTCATAAATAATCACGAAGAACCTGAAATGCACCGTCTCGCCCTGCTCGATGCTAAGACGAAGCGGCAGCACAGGGTTCTTTTTATATTTGCTCTGCCTTTGAAAGTCCCCCTGTCCTAACGGGTTGGCTGAAAACAAACCGTAGCTCCTCACATGCCAATAGGTCGGATAATTTATGCTTGCCGGATGGTTGAGGATAGCAACGCCGACAATCTTTCCTTCTCTAACGCCCTGCAGGGTGACCCACCGTGCGCGCTTACCCCATATCTTTTTCGCCGTTTCATCTGCGTTGGAGCCAAAGTACATACCGGTCCCGGAAACTGATTCTTTTGGCAGCGGCCACCCCGGCCGTAGTATCGCTTTCGAACCGCCCTCTCTCAAACAGTCAGCGACTCGAATCGCAAACATACCTTCCTCGATATCTTCAAACTGGACCTTTGGGGCCTTGGCCGTAAGGTCCATGCTAAAGTCGATAGCATATTCATCCTCATGCTCACCGGCGAGGAAGACCATGCTCCTTTTTTCTTCTAACACCACCTGCCCGCCACTATCTATCCAATGCATGATGGTCGAAAGCTTTCCTTTGCCGGCGGCGCTTGTCATTTCCGTTATTTTTATATGTTTGATTTGCGGCGGCACAGTGGTGTTTCTCCAAAAGTTAGTTCCGTTTACCTGGTCAACGGCAAAGAAAATACCCACATGATGCGCATGGTCTGTACTTCCCCCTTGCATTTTCACGAGTGGATACCTGCGATTGACCTCGATACCCGAAGGTGTTCGTACCGGAACTAACACCGGCTTGGTCAGCTCATCGTCGTAAAGGTAACTGGTGAAAAGTCTTCGGCCAATCATAACATCAATTTTGTTATCACCTTTTACGAGCTCTACCTTTGGCTTTGTCTGTTTAGCTACCACCGGAGCCGCAAATACGCATACTGACAAAATTAT
>CAYGBH010000401.1:0-4054 GCA_964348055.1 uncultured Pirellulales bacterium | reverse complement strand
CAACATTCTTTGGCTCAATCAGTCGGCCTGTATTTTCGTTCACCACTTCTTTTGCGCCGTCAACGTCAAAGGACACGGCCGGCTTGCCGCACAGCATCGCCTGGGGCAGGGTACGTGCAAGGCCTTCTCGCAGTGAGCAGTGAACTAGAATATCCGATGACTGGATGGCAAGCGGAATCTGGCTTGGCGGCAAGAGACCCGTGAATTTGACCTTCTGGGCTAATCCCAATTGGCGAACTTGTTCTTTGTAGTGATCGGAAAGATTCCCGTCACCAACAAACAGCCAAACACACTTTTCAAATCGCTTCGAGAGCTGCTTGGCCGACTCAACGATGTATTTGTGGCCCTTTAGCATGAATAGCCGCGCGATAGTGATAAGTACAATCGCATCGGCCGGGATTTCATATTTTCGGCGAAATTCATTTTTGCATTCCCGGGGGAGCGGCTCCAAAAAATCATCTTCCTCGATTGCCGAATAGGCGGTAACATACTGCTCACCGGCCCCGATACCCGCAACGGTTGCCTGTGTGGTCATCGCATCTGCGACGCTGATAAAGAAATCCGTTCGCTTCGCAGCCGATTTTTCGACGGCGACGTAAAGCTTATTCAGCCATTTGCTTTGATATCGATGAAATGCCAGTCCGTGTATTGTGTGCACTATTTTCGTATTGCGCATCTCGTATTGCGTATTGCGTATGTTGTGTGCAGCGAATCTGCCAAGTATCCCTGCCTTTGCTGAATGAGTGTGAACAATATCCGGCTGCAATTGCCTGAGTAGCCTCTTTATTTGGAAATAGCTGACCATATCATTGAAAGGATTGATTGCGCGGCGAAGTCTGTCGATAACAATAATTTTATAATTTTGTCCTTTTGTTTGATTAAAAAGCTCACCTTCAGGGCCTATGGCCGGCCCCGTGATGAGCGTGACATCGTGTCCGCGCTCACTCAGGAGTTTGCAGGTTATTAGGGTGTTTTCCTGCGCGCCGCCTAATATCAATCTTGTTATTATGTGAACGATTTTCATAAAAAGGAGACAGGAGACAGAATACAGAAGACAGAATATAGAATTATGTTTTTGCGTTTCAAGGTTCTGTCTGCTTTTTCTACCTTATTGCCTTTGAATAAGCTGATAAAATCCTTCCAACCTCATCTAACTGTAGTAATAGGCCTTCAGTATTTGCATATTCCAGGTCGTTTGTGAGGATCAGGTAATAGCGGCATTCTTCCAGCGAGCCCTGGGCAATATTCATAAATCGAACCTTTTCCGCACTACTTCTTTTCTTGAATCCTTCAGCAATATTAGCCGGGATCGAAACCGATGCACGCCTAAGTTGGGATGTAAGACCATAGATTTCACTCTTCGGAAAGTGTGCGCTGAGGTGATATACAGATAAAACAAAAGAGTGTGCCTTTCTCCAGACTGTCAAATCAGTAAATCTTTTAGCTTTTTCTTTAGACATATAGTTCTCCTATATGAGCAGCAGGATACATGAATTCAAGCACCGAAATGCCAAATTCCAAATTATCATTAAGTAAATCCCTTATTCTCAAGAGCGCTAAGGAAATCGCCAGTATCAGAAAACACCTTTGACTTAAGGTTACTGTCTGCCCAGAGTATATATCCACGTAAATTTTCTTCCATTAAGATTAAATCCGCATAAGGAATAACTGGAAGAAATATATAATCATCAACATCATTTTCTTCTGGCGGTTTACCTGACTCCATCCTTTTTTCTCGAACCGTCCAACAGAGGTCAACAGCCGGGCAATTCTTTATATCAATTTCCTCTAATATAGCGTCAATATCAATTCCGGGATTGAAAGCTCTTAAAATTCTGTCGATTTTCAAAAACCGTTTAAACCAATCCTTTCTATATTGCTGAGGGTCATTGAAATATTCATCTTTACGTTCTATATCCTCCGACAACGAATCTCTGAAACCATCTAGTCGCTCTTGGTTTATTTCTTTATTTCTTTGTTTCCAATAGAAAGTTTCTTCAGTCCAGCCCTGGGCTGAGAAAATGGTTACTGTGATTGGTAATCCTCCTTTTTTCTGAATCTGTTCTAACTTGTCTTTCTCAAGATAGTCTGGAACCTGACCCACCAAAATGCCAAGTGCTGATCGAAAAGTGCTATTATCAGAGATATTTTGGAGAACAGGAGGAAGATCTGGTACATTAATATTCGTGTTTTGCTTGCGACATTGACTCAATAGTTCATGCGTATAAACGATATAATCCGCTTCAAGCACATATTTGACTCTCGCCGAATCAACGACCGCTGCTATCCCTTTTGCAGATTCTATAGTTGCCCTTCCTTCTACCCATTCCAGCGCTGCGTAAGGATTGAAGATAAGACAACCGTATGATTTGATACATTCGTCGATGTAACAATAGTTATCTTTAGACCACTCAGGTTGAGGCTCTTCTCCTTTTCGTACCTTGGCAATATTTATAAGGTCTCTTGTATCAAGGTAAATTTTCGGCGGTCTGTGAATGATTTTCTATTCTCCCTCTTGTGATGATTTTCACAAGTCTTCTGTCTCCTGTCTTCTGTATTCTGTATACTTCCTTAGTACTTTATCCACATTAGACATAATCCAGCCGCCGGGGCGAGGCGTCCTGCTGCGGTTCGGTCTTTTGCTTCGAGGATTTCGTTTATCTTTTCAGGCCTCCATCTGCCGACGCCGACTTCAACTAAAGTGCCGACGATATTTCTGACCATATTATACAAAAAGCCGTCACCTTCGACATCAACATATATCCAGTCATTCTCGTATTGCGTATTGCGTATTGCGTATTGTGTATTGTTATTCCTGCGAAAGCAGGAATCCATTTTTTCTTTCTCGCAATACGCATCCCTGTCCTGAGCGAAGCCGAAGGGACGCATCACACACGACGGAACGACATCGCAGCGAAAGATTGTGCGCACCGTCTCTTCTCTCTTATCTGTTGCTGCTGCGAAGGATTTGAAATCTTTTTTGCCGACCAGTAGTTTTGCCGCCTCAGCCATAGCTGTGATGTCAAGTTTCGCGGGCAGATGCCAGCAGTGTCTGATTTGCAGGACCGGCCGAACTCGCCCTGTAAAAATCGTATAGCGGTACAATTTACTTTTGACCGCGCCCATCAGGTCAAAACCCTCGGCCACTTCCACCGCTTCTGTAACTGCAATATCAGCGGGGAGTTTGTCCGTAATCGCTTTGGCCAGATTCTCCGTCGGTATCGCGGAATCGATTTGCACAAGGCCGACCTGCCCCAAAGCGCTTACACCGGCATCTGTTCTACTTGCCCCGAACAGTCTAACTTCGGCATCGATGAGGTTTTGGATTGCGTCGGTAATCACGCCCTGGATGGTTTTTTTCCCCGGTTGTATCTGCCAGCCGTGGTATTCGCTGCCGTCGTAGACAATTGTCAATTTTATATTGCGAACGGCCATGCTTACCGATTAGAGCAGCTTCTCTGCAATTTGGACCGCGTTTAACGCTGCGCCTTTTCGCAGCTGGTCGCCGGCAACCCAGATATTGATGCCGCGGTTCTCGGGTATAGACTCATCCTGCCGAATTCGTCCGACGAAAATATCATCTTTGCCCGTGGCGTCAATCGGCATCGGGAAGCGGTTATTTTCGCGGTCATCCAAGACCGAAACGCCCGGCGCCGTGCTTAAAAGGTCCCTGACCTGGCCGGGTGTAATCGCCTCGGTGAACTCGAGATTGATACTCTCACAGTGTGCCCTGAGTACCGGGATGCGGATACAGGTGCACGTAATTGCAATCTCGGGACAGTCGAAAATCTTCCTGGTCTCATGGACCATTTTCATCTCTTCCAGATTATATCCGTTCGGCCCAAGTGCTGAATCATGACTGAAGCAGTTAAATGCTATCTGATACCGGAACGCCTTACAGCTCGGCTCTTTTCCTTCCAGTATTTCGCGGCTTTGATTTTCCAATTCCAGCATCGCCGACATCCCTGCTCCGCTGGCGGCCTGGTAGGTGCTGACCACCATTCGTTTGACGGGATTCGCCTTGTGCAACGGCCAGACCGGCACAATCCCGATA
>CAYGBH010000400.1:0-4058 GCA_964348055.1 uncultured Pirellulales bacterium | reverse complement strand
ACCCGTTATGAACCTGCGACCTTTTAATCGAATAGATTTTGCAAAGAGCGCATACTAATCGGGTCGTAGGTATCCGGCTTGTCCGAAGGTCTAAACTCTGCGTCTTCCCGGTGTTTCTCATAAAGAATCCTGCAGTACTTGACCGTTCTGTCGGAGCTGTTGCAAGCATTTGTAGCTTATCGTTCTGCCATAGCGAAGGTTGGCGTATTCGAGATACCAGTTTGATATCCTTGTCCACAGGCCATTACCCGAATCTTGTGCCTGGAGCCGCTTAGAGAAAGCATGTAATGTCTCACTAAAATGTCGCCGGGATCCTGCCGCTTTTACCTTACGATCCATCCTGGTGAGCACCCGATGTAGGGCCACTAGCTCTGGGTTTCTCGCCACTCTTGATAGTATCTGCCCCTTAGACTTTTTCCTGCTGTAGTATCGGGACAAGGCCAACGACAGTACACCACAAAAGAGAATCGTCATTAGTAAACCGGTAAGCAGACCGTATAACTTGAATAACCAGCCTACCAAGCCAAAAAGACCATACTGATATAAGGCCTGTCGGAGCTGACGAAGAAGAGCACGAACCCCAGCTTGCGTGGGTTCGGCCTGTTCAGCAGAGGTCACCGCGGATAGACCCTCCCCTACCGTAGCTTCGACGATGGTCCAGCGGCTGCGTTCTTGATCCCAAGCTTCGACCCAGGCATGGGCGTCCATGTTCCGTGCGACCCACGATTCACTCTGTGGATCTTTCTCAGTAACCAAGAAACCGGTAACGTATCGGGTTGGTACACCGGCCAGACGCAGCAGAATGGCAGCGCCGGAGGCAAAGTACTCGCAGTAGCCCGAGGATTCTTCCAGGAGAAAGTGAGTCAACTTGTCACGATCGGGCGGGATATCCAGTTCGAGCGAGTAGGTGAAGTTGGTGCGAAAGTAGCGAACAATAGCATCGATTTTTTCAGTCGTTGTAGTAAATCCCGCAAAGATTCTGCTCGCCAGCTCATGTATACGCGGGTCAAGTTGGGTGGGAACGTTCAGCATCCGGCGAGCCTGCACACGATTCGGGGGCTCTTGATAAGCTGCTTGTTTGTATCCAATCCCATAACTGAGGTCGCTGCGCAAATTCCTCGCATAAACAACATCATCATCGTCCCGCAGCAGCAAATTGACGGGTGCTTCAAGAAAGATTGTGCCCAGGGGTGTAAACACAGTATCGGCGAACTGGAATTCATGGCGGATTTTCATGTAATTACAACTGGAAGCGTCTGCCTTGTTCAGACGAAAGAGATTCGTTCGACCTATGAAATACCCACTGAACGGTCTGTTCTGTTCGGGAAAGAGCGCTTCACGATATGACAGATCGTGCCATTCGGATTGACGAGAGTGACGATAGACATCAAACGAGTGACGATAGACATCAAACGCTCTGGCTCTCAAGTAGCCCGGACTACTGTCACACGAAATGCTTAGTACAGGCGTTGGGTCCAGATTTCCTTTCATCAACAATATACTTGAGAGTTTGCCACTGGTGGAAAATCCCACATGTGACAGGCCTTCTGTTGTTTTTTCGAACCGTAGTCCCCCTCCCCAGAACCTAAGAGGCAAGTAATTTATAACCTCCACGTGGCTATAGAGTATTGAACCCATGACCCAGCCGCAGTTTGCAGCAATAAGAAGTATCAGGCTGAAAGCCAGCCAGCGAGACATTCGCCTCATACGCTCCGGAATTAGCGTTTTCATCGATCCACGAGCCATCACTGCATAAAGGACGGCCATAATAACGGACAGTAGCTCTGAGAGCCGAAAAAAGATGTACCTGTCATCAAGCAAGAGAATTTGCCCTGCGGAAATCGCGATCGCTATGTGAAATAATCCAAGCGAAGACGGTAGTCGTTGAGTTGGCCCGATAAACAGTATAAGAACCATCGAAGCCAAGAAGTACCGGGTTATTGTCTGCCAAGCGAAATTCGCTGCTTCTATATAGGCTATACTTCTGGATGCACTGGCATAGCTGTAGTGAAGTGCAAACATAATCGTCAAAAAAAACAGTAGCAATAACTTGATGACCCGCCTTTGGGGCTTGATATCCCAGGTAAAGCGCCGCTGCAAACCCAAGAAGCCCAATATACAGAGGATAGTCGGATAGGCAATATCCTCACAGACCAGCGCCGTCAGGATCGAGCCTGTTAGCAACATGATAATGGCTATGTTCTTTTGCGCCTTCACAAGCGTTTTATCTGTCCCATCAAGATCTCGTCAGGCAAGAGGAATCGGACATTCCCAGTCCAGTTCACATCATCCTGATCCACATGCATTCTACTCGGCGGGTGTATCAGGAGAACTGTACTGCGGCAGCCAGCCTGCCCAGCCAACTCCAGCAACTGCCTGTACATCTCATTCCAGCTCAGCAGAATGAAATAAGCCTCAGATATCTTATAGAATCTTTCTGTCAATATTGGAGCTACGCGGTCCAGGGAATAGCTTTTTGATGGTTCAACACCTGCCAGAATCTCGTGTATCTTGTCGAGGCGCACTATTCTGGACCAGGCAGTAAATTGGTGCAAATCGGGCCCTGCAAGCAACAGATCAATAAGACAATCATTATTTATTGTGAAAGCCACAGAAGCACAAAGAGAGACGGCAGCTTCGAGCTCCTTGATTTCATTCGACCTTGGCCGCAAGCGAACATTAGGTACGCCGGTATCTAATACCAGGGCAGTGTAGGAGTCGAAATCATCGTTGTACTCCTTGGTGGCCGGCACAGACAAGCGAGCCCAGGCACGGGCATCAATTCTTCGCGGGGAATCACCCGACACAAAAGGACGGTTTCCAACGTATTCAAGGAATGCTCCCGTATGACCCATGAGTCTGGCGCCGCTATCTTGAACATATCGACTTAGACGTCTAAGTGGGATTTGAAGTCGGGAAAAGGACGGAAGAACAATAAGGGTCTGCTCATCATCAGCCAATGTGCCGAAACTAAACAAGTTAAAGGGAAAGCTGGATTGGCAAATCGGCTGCTTAATTCGGTAGTAGCCGCGTCGCTTTGGGCGTATCGCAACAGTCACTTCGGTAATTTCACCAGGGCCAAGGCGCGTAACCATGGATCCGCCTTCGACCTGCTCAATTGCCTCAGGCAGAGCACTAAACCTCACGCAGAGATTGTAGGCTGGTAGGTTCGCGACGTTCTTGAGCACATATCTAAGCCGTACTGTCTGGTCTACAATGATACGATCGGGCAGATTGCCGCTCATCTGGATTTTAGGTCGAAGAACAAAGCCGACCAGCAAAGCCATTAGAACAATCGAGACCAAAACCGAAAGTACACCAAAGGCAGGAACAATCAATGCGGCTAAAGCGACGTATGCGGTTCCGCACAGGATCGTCTTGCCAGCATCAGTCAAGCCCAGGCGTAATGTCCCATTGGTTCTCCTCATAGTGGCAGTCGCCTCTTCAAACCGGAACTTTTATACGGCCGACGATGTCCATGACAATTTGTTTTGCGGTTATACCGCTGTGATGCGTCTTAGAGCTCAAAAGAATACGATGTGGCAATACATAGGGGACAATCCACAACACATCGTCGGGAATGACATAGTCTCGCTTTTGGAAATATGCGCGGGCCCGGGCCGCTTGGGACAGCATCAGTGTCCCACGGGTACTAATACCCAACTTAAGACGATTATCGCGACGTGTAGTATGAACAATGTCAACGATATACTCTAAAATACTCTCATCTACATGAACATTGGCCGCCTCTTGTTGGATCTGCCGGACCTGTTCGAGCTGGAGTACCGGCTGTATTCTGTCGATTGGCTCGCTATGGGCATGCGACTTGAGAATATCGACCTCGACTTCGACTGCCGGATAACCTATGCCAAATCGGACCAGAAAACGGTCCAACTGCGCTTCAGGTAATGGATAAGTACCATGGAACTCGATAGGGTTCTCTGTAGCAATTACAATAAACGGTTTCGGTAGTGGATAACGTCGGCCCTCAATCGTCGCCTGGTTCTCATTCATTGCCTCCAGCAGGGCCGACTGGGTTCTGGGTGAAGCGCGGTTGA
>CAYGBH010000399.1:0-4086 GCA_964348055.1 uncultured Pirellulales bacterium | reverse complement strand
CCGCTGTGGTTCATCAAATTATCGGGACCGGGATCCCATTTGGGTTTCTTTGCGAATTGGACCTGACCCCAAACACCATCTATCGCGTTTGGGAACCGGTTTTAATGTTAGTGCTGCTTGCCGGTTCGGCTTTCTTTTCAGGAGCTGAAACCGCCTTCTTTAATTTATCACGCAGACAAACAAAGCTACTGCAAGAATCCAAACACAGACTGCAAAACCTGGCTGCGAGGCTCGTGAATAAACCAGGGCAATTGCTCAACTGCTTTCTGTTCGGAAATATGATGGTCAACGTTCTGTTCTATGCTTCCGCCAGCGTCTTTACCATCCGAGTCAGGGAGCAAAGCGGCTTGACTGCCGCAGCGCTTACTGCCTTTGTAACGTTTGTTGCGCTGGTGCTCTTCGGCGAGATACTGCCGAAATCGGTGGCCTACGCAAATTCAAAATCTCTGAGTGTCGCCGCCGCCCTGCCGGCTTTTTTATGTCTTCAGATTTTTGTCCCCCTTCAGTTTGTGTTCAAATTTTTCATATTGGAGCCGGCTCTGCGGCTGTTTTTGGGACCGGCGAGGGGTCCCAAAGTAATAACCGTAGGCGAATTCAAATCTTTGATTGAGACGACGCGAAAGCAGGGATTGATTACGGCCGATGAAAATAAACTCCTAACAGAGATTATTGAGCTCGGCTTTCTCAAAGTCCGCCATGTTATGCGACCACGGGTGGATATGATTGCCTGCGCTGTTACGGATTCGGCCAAATCAGCTCGTGAGAAGATGGAAAAGAATCACCTGACAAAGCTGCCTGTTTATGTCCGGACAATAGATAATATAATCGGTCTGGTACACCTTCGGCAGCTCCTTCTTCGGCCAACGGCCTCACTTGACGGGATTGTTCAACAGGTGAATTTTGTCCCGGAGCAAAAAACGGTGGAATCTCTGCTGGAATTTTTCCGCAGAGGCCGAACCGATATGGCAATAGTCGTGGACGAATACGGCGGCATCGCGGGTTCTGTTCGGCTGGAAGACATCGCTGAAGAATTGTTCGGCGAGATCGAACCTGCAAGCGGCATTGAAGCTATCGAGCAGATAGGTCCTTTTGAATATCGGCTGGCAGGCGGCTTGGCCATACGTGACTGGCCTGAGGTGTTCGGCGTCGAGTTAGCCGAGACGCGCGTCGCCACAATCGGTGGGCTGGTAACCGCCCTTCTCGGCAAAATACCGAAAAGCGGCGACGTGGCATATTTGAAGAACTTGAAATTTACCGTCGAAAGAGTGCATAAAAACCGAATAGAAACCTTAACACTAACTTTTGAGCAGCTGCAAACTGATGGTCAATAGCATAGTCTTAATATTGGCAATTGTGTTTTCCCTTATTCTGGGTGCTTTGTGTGGCGGGGCTGAGACCGGTCTATACCGGCTCAGCCGGCTTCGCTTACGACTGGGCGTTGAAAAGAAACGATTTCCATTTATCATACTCAACAAATGTTTACATGACAGCTCTGGACTGCTGCTTTCGGTGTTAATTGGCAATAATCTCGCACACTATCTTGCTACAAGTACTGTCACTTATATATTCTTCACTTACGTGTTTTTGCGGCAACCAGGTGCTGAGCGCAGCGCTGAATTGGTCACAACTCTTTTAACTGCACCGATGCTATTTATCTTCTCGGAGTTGATCCCCAAAAATATCTTCTTCTATCGTGCTGATTTGCTTATGCCTTACGTCTCGCCGATTTTGTACGCATTTCACAAGCTTTTAAGCTGGTGTGGCGCAGTGCCCCTGCTCAAGTTCATATCGGGGCTGTTCACCCGATTGGCAGGTTTGACTTCTTCTTCAAAAACGGTAATAACATCGGCACAAAGACATAAAGTCCAGGCGATTCTGCAGGATACGCATGAAGAAGGCATTCTTAGCTCCGTGCAGACCGATATAATAAACCGCCTGATTAGTATCTCAAACGTTCATATAAGGTCCGTGATGATACCTATTAACAACGTCCAAATGATTGATGTAAATTCTGATAATTCGACTCTGTTGAACAAATTGAAGAGGTGCGCCTTCACTCGCCTGCCGGTCATAGAGGGTCGGCCTGAAAATATCATCGGCTTTATAAATATCTACGAGATGCTAAGCTCGGCAGAACAATTCACCGCGCTGAGCAATTTCATAAAGCCGATCCGAAAGCTTGAAGCCGATACGGTTGTCTCAGATGCGATAAATATTATGGCGAGAGAAAATCAGAAAATCGTGTTGGTTACGAGAATCGGGCGAGCCGGCCGGGAAAGACCCATCGGTATCGTAACTATGAAAGATTTGGTTGAGGAATTTCTCGGGGAGTTGGTTGAATGGTAAGGGGATGGACTATTTTTGTATTGTCAGTTTTAAATGGCTTTGGATTTTTAGCTTTGACATAGATGATATCTGCGAGAATCGCAAATATATTTGTTGTCTTAATACTGATTGGGCTTTCGCTTGCGATATTAAGCAATAGTATGACCAAGCCTGTCGGCCGCGATGAGCAAATGTACTGCACGGCCGCTGTACTGGTGGCACAGGGCAAGATGATTTACCGGGATTTTTCATACGCGGCCCAACTGCCCTACCACCCGTTGCTCTACGCAGCTTTGTTTAAGATGCTGAACACAAATCACTACTTACTCGTGGGCAGAATGGTTTCTGTGGTCTGTGACATTCTGGTGATGGTCTGCATTGTCGGTGTATATCGACGTATCTTTAAGCCTTTTGAAAACAGCGGAATCATGTTGGGGCTGGCAGGCGCTGTCCTGTACGTATTCAATCCGCTCGTCGATTATGCCAACGGCTATGCCTGGAACCACGATGTTGTCATATTATGCGTGGTGCTATCTTTCTGGCTGTTTGTATCTATTGACTTTCAGCGTAAATCAAAATATTGGAAAATTGCCGCCATCGGTGCCCTGCTGACATTGGCAACCTGTATGCGTATAACCACAGCTTTAGTGGAGCTATTGTTTTTCGTGGTACTGCTGAGCCAGCCTGCCGAATCTATAAAACAAAGATTCAATACCATTTTGCCATTTTTGATTGCCGAGGCTATTATTTTGATTTGGCCTGTCTGGGTCATAGCCCAGGCGCCGCGAGCATTCTTTCTTAATCTGGTCGAGATACCTGCGCTTTACGGCCAATGGCTGCACAAAATAGGTATGGTCCATAACAAGTATGATTTGACGCTGGTCTGCCTTACAAGGCCGGGCTATTTAGTACTTATCGCGCTGGCGATTTATCTTTGCGTGATGGTTGTGTGCATTCGCCGCAGATTAAAGATAACGAACGGCAGGAACTTGCTGCTTGCCGCCCTACTACCACTAACGTTTTTCATAATCGCCCTAATCCCGCCGACAATGTGGAGACAATACCTTGCGATGCCTGTACCTTTTTTGATAGTCGGTGCAGCTTTCCCGTTGTTATACTTAAGGAAACTCTCGGACAAGACCGGCAGCAATACTCATTTCAAGATAGCCGTTGCTTTGATAACTGTCTGTGTAATTGTGGCAATTGTCTGGCATCCTGTTGTGCTGTACAGGACGCCGGTGCTTCTTATTCCTGAAAGATGGGAGCCGATTGAATTACATAAGATTTCAAAGGATATCGGTGAAAAACTCAAAACTCAAAACTCAAAACTAATTTTAACCTTAGCCCCCCTTCTCGCTCTCGAAGGCGGCTGTGATATTTATACTGAGCTTTCCTGTGGTGCGATTATTTACAGAGCTGCTGACTTTATGTCGGCCCATGAGCGTGCTGTTACACACACTGTAGGTCTGGAAACGCTCGCCGAGTTGCTTGAGGAATCACCACCTTCGGCAGTGATACTTGGCATCGAATATGGCAAATTAGCGTCCCTCGAAGCCCCCCTTCAAGCAGTCGTCAAGCCTGACTGGGAAAGAAAAACCTACGAAAACGGCTCTGTTGTGTACTTCAGGCCTTAATTTGTAAGTCGCCCTGTTCTTTGGCCTTTAACTGCCGCTGCCAGCGTCATCAATAATTGCTTTTGCTATGTCGTTGATTGCCTTGCGGGTTTTGTCGTTGGCGTTGTTAGTGAGAATGGAGAATATG
>CAYGBH010000398.1:0-4093 GCA_964348055.1 uncultured Pirellulales bacterium | reverse complement strand
CGATCCGCTGCACCGCAAGTTTGATTCGGCCGCCAACAGTTACTGGGGCACTCGCCGTCCACCCCGGGACCTCGACCGCTATTTCCAACAATTCTAAACTCGGAGATATGGATGCCTGAGAGCTCTCAAAAAAACAAGTCAAAAGAATTTAGCGTGCTCGCCCAAAAAAAGCGACACTCTTTGCTTGTGGAGTTTTGGTTTTTTCTCAAACACAATAAGAAGTGGTGGCTGTTACCCATACTAATCGTGCTGCTCCTTCTGGGTCTGCTTGTACTGCTGGGGGGCACGGCAATCGCACCGTTTATTTATCCACTTTTCTAAATTATTACCCACGGACCGGATTACCAAAGGTCAATCCTTTGTGGCGTCGGAAGGACGAGCAGGCCCCTTGGGCATGGGCCCGCGACTCCACTCGTGCAGCCACTTGAGCCGGGCAATCCCACGCGCGTAGTAGGCCTCGTTCAGAGACGAAAGGTGACGCTGCCGCAGGTCGTCCCGTCTTGCCCGCCAGCCTCGGTCTGTGAGCACCAGTCCCATGTCCTCCATTGTCTGGTAAAGTTCATCAGCGATGAGTTGATGGCACGCGATGCTCGGATGCACGTGGTCCAGCAGCCATTCATCACCCGGGATTTGGTCCTCCGTGCGCTGCTCGATGAGCGCCTTCACATCCACAAGCGGTACGCGATGTCGCTTGGCGACATCCAGAATGGCTTCGTGCATGGGTTCGAGGATTCGCAGCGGGCAGACGTCCTCTTCTTTCGCCAGCGTGAACCATTTCTTTGCTTCGGTGGAGCGCCCTATGTGCTCGTAGCACTTGCCGATCAGGTAAAGTAGCTCGGCGTATCGGTCGTCAATCGCAGCGGCCTGCTTGAGGAGCCTGACCTTGCCATAAGCATCGGCCCAGTCCAGTTTCCCGGCCCGTTCACGCAGTTCGAGCACGCGCTGCATCTGGCGTTCGGACAGGTCGGTCCGGGACTGGGATTTAAAAGGAGGGCAGTCCTTAAGGTTGGAGACCGGATTGACCAGGATGACGGGGACGCCCGCATCGCGGGACATCCGGACCATGGTTTCCAGATTGTGGCCGAAGTGTTCGATGGTGCCTTGGCGCCAGGCCTGGTCGCGACGGTAAGATGCCAGCCCATCGTGGAAGTCGAGCCTGGCCTGGACTTCTGTTGGCAGAACAGTCCTCGATGAGCGTCCGGCATCCGTGCGTCGGGCGCGACGCCGAGAGAGAAACTGGTGTGCAAGCGAGTAGCTGCGCAGGTTGAGCATCACCTCGTGCAGCCGGATCAGTGCACGCGGCGTTCTCTTCAGGCGCCGGTATGTCCTATCCTCGAGGAATTCGTTGTGCCCCGTGTAGATGATAAATAGGTCAGGCTCATGCCCGAGCAGTTCCCGCATGATGGGCACGAGACGATAAGTGGCATAGGATATCCCGCCGCAGTTGACGACTTCCCAGTCCGCTCCCGGCCGGGCTGCACGCAAGTTGAGTTCCAGCCAGGTCGTAAAGGACGTTTCTACCGCGTAGGGTCGTCCCTGCACGGTTGAGCCCCCCAGGCAGAAGACCCGGAACGTCTCCGGAGACTTCGCTGCCGCAAACGACTGAGGGCAGAAGTACGTCAGGCGATTCTCGGCTATCTCAAAGCGCCTGCCCGTTGAGTCGAGCACGAAAAGGGGACGCAGGCTGCTGAACGAGACGTAGGGGTCATCCAGGCCGACCGGGGGGGCAGGAACGCACAATCTCAGCACCAACTCGCCCAACACGAGCGGTGAGAGGACAACAACTATAGCGGCAAGATTAAAAAAAACGAGGCGCAACCTGCCGCGTGGCCGACTCTGTTTCGTCGGGCCGTCGCCCGGCATCATGGATTCAGCCTCGCCGACCGTACGGCCACTGGGCCGGATGCGTGTACGCTTCGCGCCAAAAAAACTAAGCTGAGCGGCATTTTTCATCATAAGAGAACCGAACCGGAATTTCCCATATATGAATACTTAGTGCAAATAATTTGTTTTCAGCACCTGACTATAATGTCCAGCCTTTACGGTAGACTGGTTTGACAAGCTCATTAGCCTCTTTATTGTTGGCAAACTCCATTTTTTCGCAGTCCCAAAGCAGCTTTGTGTCCTTGACCCGCATGGCGATAACGCCAAGTAGGACCATTTCAGTAAGGGGGCCCCCGTAATCGAAGTTGCTACTGGCGGGGTCGCCGCCTTTGCAGGCCTCGAGCCAGTCCTGATGGTGGCCCTTGACTCGCTTGATAGTCTTTGGCGGCAGATTGCGCAAATACATCCTCATTTTGGATTCGGGAATAATCCTGCAGCCGCTGGCACCGTGGGACCCGTGACGGATTATACCTTTGTCACCGATAATTAAGGCGCCATTGTCACCATGTCCCTTCTCCATCCCTTTGAGGCGAGGCGGCAGGATACCACCGTCGAACCAGGTGAGCTTGACGGGAGGCATTTTGCCGCGAGCGGGGAATTCGTAACGCACAACCGAGGCAATCGGATACGTCTCTTGTCTAAGTTCCTCGAGGTACTTTGGTATTTCCTCTTTCGGGCTTTTCGCACTGCCCAAACACGACTTCCAGAATTCTGGATTTGGATTGTACGACGTATTGGCTTCCACGCTTACAGGACTGCCCAATTTCAGTGCCCAGAACGCCGGGTCCAGGATATGGCATCCCATATCCCCCAGGGCGCCGGTACCAAAATCGAGCCAGCCGCGCCAGTATATCGGCGCATAAATCGGATGATAGGGGCGATATTTCACTGGGCCAAGCCACAAGTCCCAGTTGAGGGCATCCGGTACGGGGGGCCTATCTTTGGGCCGGGGCAATCCCGAAGGAAAGGGAAACCCACCCATGGGACGATCACTCCAGGCGTATACCTCCCGGACATCGCCGATGGCGCCGTCGGCAATCCATTCGCAGCACAGCCGAATATGCTCTGAAGAGTGGCCCTGGTTACCCATCTGTGTGGCGACTTTGTATTTGCGGGCCGCCTCGGTGAGTTTGCGAACCTCATAGACTGAATGTGCCAGCGGTTTCTCACAATAGACATGCTTGCCGCGTTCCATAGCCGACATGACGGCCACATAGTGAGTGTGATCCGGTGTTGCGACAATGACGGCGTCGATATCTTTTTCCATCTCATCGAACATAACGCGAAAATCACGATAGACTTTAGCCCGGGGATTCCTGTTGACACTGTTTTTGGCTCTTTCCATATCGGCGTCACACAGGGCAACGATATTTTCACTTTCTACACTTCGCAGGTTACTCCCGCCTCGGCCACCAACGCCAATGGAAGCAATATTTAGCTTGTTACTGGGTGCGTCTTTGCCCAGGACCCGGCTGGGAACAATATTAAAGGCAAAGGCTGTCGAGGCCGCAGCGCCCATAAAGGTGCGACGTGAAATAGTCTTCTTGATTTCTTTTTTCATGACTGGGTCTCCTAACAAAAGGTATTCTTATCAGTAAGGTTTAACGAATCGGCAGATTTCTTCCCAGCGGACCGATTGAACACGGTCACACAATGCATTATCGTTGATGACAGCCTTTGTCTTGGCAGCAGCCGGCTGCGGAGGACTTTACTACCGAGAACGGCTTTTTACCTCATTACATATTGTCTCGATTAGCCTGGCTTCGTTTTCTTCAAATTCGCTCTTTATCTCCTCTACACTCCTTCCCTTCTCAGTTAACGCTTTAACCTTTTCCTGCCGCTTCTTCATCTGGTCAATATGATTCCTTATTCCCCGCCGGTCTGTCATTTCACTATGACCGCTGCAGAATTTTTCGGCATCCAGTGTTTGAAGCATCTTCGTGAGCGTCCTGACATGCTCAAAAGAATTGCCACCTTTATAAGAATGGATGAGCTGAGCTCTTGTCAGAAATATCTGGTCTCCGAGAAAAGCTGTCTTTTCCTGGGGAAAATAAACGACAGCGTCACCAGTTGTATGACCAACGCCGAAATACCATAACTCGACCTTCTTTGAGCCCAGATAAATATCCATTTTATCTCTAAATGTCAGCGAGGGAACAAAAGGTGATAATTCAGGTCTGCTCCATTCTGATGGGGTTCCATCTCTCCT
>CAYGBH010000397.1:0-4121 GCA_964348055.1 uncultured Pirellulales bacterium | reverse complement strand
ATAAGACTATAACGACTGTCCTGAGCAAGCCCGTCCAACGTCCGATATTCATTATCGCAAAGTTTTTCGGCGTTGCTGCTGCTGTGGCTCTAGCCCATTATATCTGCACTATCGCCCTGCTGATGGCAATCAGACACGGGGTTCTCGAGACGGTAAACGATACGCACGATTGGACGGTCCTGGGCACCGCTGCGGCCGTCATCCTCGCAGCATTCCTGCTAAGTGCTTTTTTCAACTATGCTTATGAGTGGAAATTCTCATCAACAGCCATAGTACTAACCGGCATATTCGCTACATTAGGCATAATTTTCTTATCTTTTATCGACCGCAACTGGCAGTTTAAGCCCCAGGATAATGGCATAAACACAATAGATATTTACGGCTCAGTATTGCTGTTGTTAGCTGCGATAATAATTGTGGCTCTGGCGGTGGCACTTTCATCCAGGTTTAACATAGTGGTAACGCTCTCGGCCTGTATCGGGATTTTTCTGTTAGGTCTCGTAAGTGACTACACATTCGGCAGGCTCGCCGAGACACAATTGTGGGCTAAAATAGGTAGATTTCTGGTGCCGAATCTGCAGATTTTCTGGATTAGCGACGCCATTTACGAGGGCAGTGAGGTCCCCCTGAAATATATTGCGATAAGTGCTTCTTACGCCTTGTGCTACACGACAGCTATTCTCGCACTGGCTGTTGCCCTCTTTCAACGCCGACAAGTAGGCTAACTCGTCGCTCGTCGCTCGTGCCCCAGCTCACGGGTCACGACAAACGGTTTTTATAACTGCTATTTCATCGCAATTTTGCTGCTTTGGACACTTGGCGCAGTCGCTCCAGACCTTCATCGGCAGCGTTTCCTTTTCAACTGTCTCGAAGCCCAGCTTTTCAAAGAAGTCCGGTTTAAGCGTAAGTGCAAAGACCCTTTTTACACCAAGCCGACGCGCCTGCTCGGCCGCGGCGCCGACCAGCATTTTGCCGATGCCCTTTTCCATGTTTGCTTCATCGACCGCCAGCGACTTTATTTCAGCCAAGTCCGACCAGACAACCTCTAACGCACAGCAGCCAACTACATTGCCCTCCAGTTCAGCCACGGTAAAAGCCTGCAAATTCTTGTAAATATCAGCCATTGAGCGAAACAGCATCTCGTCCTGCTCAGCATAGAAATTTATCAGAGAATAAATGGCCTTGACATCCGAGATTTCTGCACTGCGTATGTTCATAGACAAGTGAGTATAACTGATAGTATGACATTTTCCAACATTAATCGCCTTGTCATCGCGACCAGAGCCAGGAAGCACAAAAAAGCTAAAAAAGGCTGGAAAAACAATTGCGTCTCGTATATCGTATTGCGTATTTCGTATGGCTAATAGGAAAATCTGTGGCTAAAAGAATCTGTGAATTCTGTGGATGAGGTTTATACTTATTGACAAGATTGTTTCGCTGGAAAGCGGCAAGGAAATAAAAGCGGTCAAGAGCGTTTCTTTAGCTGAAGAGTATTTGGCGGACCATTTTCCTACGTTTCCGGTACTGCCCGGCGTATTGCTGCTGGAAGGATTGATCGAGTCAGCATCATGGCTGGTGCGAGAGGCGGAAAATTTCGCCCACAGTATGATATTGCTCGAACAGGCAAGAAATGTAAAATATAGAAGTTTTCTGGCGCCGGGCGCCCGGATAGAGTATACGGTACAGGCCAGGGCCATCGAAGAAAACCTCAGTAGTTTTAACGGCTTCGGCTTATCAGAAGGTCAAAAAATTGTGGAAGCACGATTCGGATTGAGGCACTTTAACTTGGCCGACGACCCCCGCCGGCAACAAGCCGACCCAGCAATGGCCGCGGCCGATGCCAGGATAATCGAAAATATGAAAAACAGATGGAAACTGCTGAGGAGTTAAAAGCGAAAAAGGAATACTAAACGCTGTCTGCTATACGCTGCAAAGAACAGGAGGCAAAAAGATATGGCAATGAGTCGGGACGAAATTTTACAGCGTGTTCAGGAAGTTCTCGTTGACGCCTTGGGAGTCGACGACGATGAGGTTACGATTGAAGCGACCTTGATGGGAGACCTGGGAGCCGAGAGCATTGACTTCTTGGACATAGTATTTCGGCTGGAAAAGACGTTCGGAATAAAAGTCCCGCGGGAAGAGTTATTCCCTGCTGAGAGTCTGATGAACAATCCTGAATTTGTTAAAAATGGCAAATTTACCGAAACAGGTCTGTCTGAATTACGAGACAAGGTGCCGCATACCGACCTGTCGGCATTTGAAAAAGACCCCGATATTAACAAATTAGGTGATTTGTTTACTGTCGAAGCAATTGTAAATTACGTTGAGAGTAAGCTCAATGCTGCCTGACAGTGTAGAGCGTCTTTGGAACGTTAGCGGCAGGGTTGTTCAAACTCAATCCCTGCCGACTTAACATTGGTGGAAAATGCGTTGGATTTGGATAGACAAATTTGTTGAGTTTCACAGCGGCCGGCGTGCCGTAGCGGTCAAGAATGTGACGCTTGCCGAAGAGCATTTGCACGACCATTTTCCGGGCTTTCCCGTTATGCCGGAGAGCTTAATGATTGAAGCAATGGCCCAGACAGCAGGGATACTTGTCGGCGAGGCAAAAAAGTTCCAGGAAAAAGTCATCCTTGCAAAGGTACAAAAAGCCGTCTTTTTTGACTATGCCAAGCCCGGCGACACAATAGAGTTAGATACAAAGATTGAATCCATCACCTCTGAAGCGGCAAGCACAAAGGGTAAAATCACCCGTGAGGGAAAATTAGTTGCCGAGATAGATTTGATGTTCAGCCATATAGACCAGAACCTGGGGGGCAAAGAATTCCCGGCCGAGAACTTCGTCTTTGGTTCCAACACATCAGTATTCGATTCACTTCTGCGAGACGTGCTTACAGGTACCAAGCAGGAGTCGGAGGCAAGTTAGTGAGTTCGGCTCGTGTAGTAATAACCGGCCTTGGTGCGATAACCCCACTTGGATTAACTGTAACCGATATGTGGGCCGGTCTCTGTGCCGGCGACTGTGGGACAGGGACAATTACAGCATTTGATCCCGTCGGCTTTAGCTGCAAATTAGCCGGCCAGGTACCAGATTATAAAATACAAAAATATGTGCCGAAGACCTATCGCAAAGCCATTAAACTGATGTCCAGAGACATCGAGCTGGCGGTTATAGCGGCAAACGAAGCCCTCATTCACAGCGGTCTGGTTACAAAGGGTATTGACCCGGAAAACGTCAATATCGACCCCGAGCGTGTAGCAATCAATCTGGGTGCAGGCTTGATAAGCTGTGATCTGGTTGAACTGGCTCCCGCGGTGGCGGTAAGCGCTAACGATGGTAAGTTTGACATGCGTAAGTGGGGCAAAGACGGTCTTGAACTGGTAACGCCTTTGTGGTTATTGAAATATCTGCCCAATATGCTCGCCTGCCATATAGGCATTATTCACGACCTCCAGGGGCCGAGCAACTCTATCACCTGCGCCGAAGCATCCGCGCATCTGGCGATAGCTGAAGCAGCTCAGATTATTGCCCGCGGTGACGCTGACATCGCTCTGGCTGGTGGCGCAGAAGCAAAGGTCAATCCGATGATTATGATTCGCCAGTGCCTGCTTAAAAGAGTGACAAGCGAAAACAATGATGAACCTGCTTTTGCCTGCAGGCCTTTTGACGCCGATGCCAAAGGCTCGGTTTTCGGTGAAGCCGCTGGCATATTGATACTCGAAAATCTCGAAAATGCCCAAAGGCGAGGGGCAAAAATCTATGCCGAAGTCGTTGGCCTCGGACAGAGTAATAATATCAATCCTGTGTATGAACATCTCGAGCCGGAGGGCTATGGATTACAAATAGCGATAGAAAAGGCAATGGCCGACGCTCAGATAGAGCCAGAGGATTTAGGCCTGGTTATCCCGCACGGAACAGGGATAGCTGCCGACGACCTAGCAGAGGCAAAAGCAATCCAGGCCGTTCTTGGCGATGCAGCGGCAAAGACACCCGTCTGGCCGACAAAAAGTATGCTAAGCAATACAGGCGCAGCAAGTGGAGCGATTGACCTGGTCGCCGCAGTTTGTGCAATTACCAACGGCAGGATACCTGCTGCGAAAAACTGCGACAGAAAAGCCGA
>CAYGBH010000396.1:0-4126 GCA_964348055.1 uncultured Pirellulales bacterium | reverse complement strand
TTCAGTAGTCTTTAAACCTTCTCATCCAATCCGGCCAGTCGCTCGGCTGAACTCTGCCGGCAATGGTCCAGGGTCCGCTCATATTAAAATTTCGATGCCACTTCAACGTCCACAGCTCCTTGAGCCCGACCTTTCTCGCAGACCAATCCATGAAAGCAATATTTATCCCTCCTTCATGCTGGTTGATGCAGAAGCGTACCATTTCATTATGTTCACCGGAGCCGGTCACTATCGGCGCATCATCATATTCCGGAGGTGGATCAAGGTGCTTTGGATGCCCGTCCCAGACACAGCCATCCCCAATCAAGGGTACGCTGCCTGTGCCTTTGGCATCGGCAGACCTCCAGAAATCTCCAGCCGGACAAGTATCGTAACTGTCCTGTTCTATAGGTGGATTAAGAATATATGCATTCAAACAATAGCTGCTTATAAAAGGTGGGTTATCGTATCGCCAGGTCCGGAACTTGCCGCCGCGGTTGGATCCATCCTCCACGGTCTTGGACATCGGGCAAATGCGCACCTTCACATTTTTATAGTATTTCCACAGTACGTTTCTGCTTGTATCACCCCAGCACCAGCTTTTCCAATCATCCATAAAATGGCCTTCGTTATCGTCCGCATACATCTCCAGCGCAAGGCCCAATTGTTTCAGCTGTGTCTGACAAACAACTTGTTTTACCTGTTTCCTCACCCGTTGCAGTGCCGGCATCAATATCGCCATTAATAGCGCGATTATGGCAATCACCACCAGCAGCTCTATTAAGGTAAACGCTTTTTGTTGGCGCATGATTGTTTTCTCTAGTTTTCTTCTGTCTTCACTTGTATAACCACAGTTACAAGTGTGCTTGTCGTTCTCACAACTCATCGTGGCCGAGAACGCCGTAGCCGGATAGTCTCATTCATTTTGAGAACATCAATAATCCAATGGCTCGATGTAGATGTTGCGGAACTCGATTGGGCTGCCCTCGCTCTGCAGACATATCCAGCCGGCGGTTTCCGTAGCATTGGTTCCCTCGTTCTGCAGTACGCCGTTGACGTAGCAGCGAATCGTATCTCCTTTGCAGTAAATTTCGTACGTGTTCCACCGTCCTGGGGGTCTTTCACTGCTCTGCTGTTTCTTGGGTATTACCACGAATTGTCTTTCGACGTTTTGTCTATCCCGGCCGTCAACGGTGATACCGGTTCCGCCGATAAGGACTAAATCACCGGCGCTGCCCGCCTTTAACTGACATTCGATGCACCGGGGCCAGACCTTGTCCGGGCCTTTGGCATGCAGCAGCACTCCACTGTTGGTTGGTTCGCCCGGCCAGCGCCATTCGAGGTGCAGCCGGTAGTCTTTATATTCGGCCTTGGTCCGCATATACCCGTTGGGTCGTCCCTCGCAATGCACAACGCCGCCGCTAACCGACCATACGTCGCGCACGTCGATTGTTTTATCATCGACGTACAACTTCCAGCCGGTAAAGTCTGTGCCGTTGAAGAGCGTTACTTTTTCTTTCGGCCCGATGGGCCCGAACATTCCTTGACAGCCCACCAGTGCCGACACAAGTACAATCAAAATACCCAGCGTGAATAATCCGCCCACAGTTTGCCTCATGGTCTTACCTCCACTAATCCTTACGTTACCTGAAGTTTTCCATTCGATAGATTTAGCGGGTTCGCATTTCGCCATCTTCTTGCGAAATGATGTCCCAGCTACACTGCTAAGCCATTTTTTTCAAGAGGTTCCTCGAACGCATTCTTTCGCGTTTGGAGGCCCCGATAAGATACCAAATCTGTGGAACGAATGCAATTTTAACAAGGACTGTTTTCTCCGAGAAGCCTGTCCTGTGTTTACTTCTCATCATCACTGCACTCGATACGAATATCGAGTTATTATTTCACCCCGCACTTGTGGAGCAGTTCAGCGATTTTCACGACAAGGCCAGAGAAGGTAGTGGGGGCGGTGAAATGCTGCTGAACACAATCTCTGTGGTGGGCAGCGTTACAATTGAATAATTTCTACCTCTCACGACATCACCGGGATTTATGATCCTAACCTGTTCTCCTTCCTCCAAAAATGCATAGTTGGTTGACCCAAACAAGATAAAACCGGTTTCCGGATAATCTTTTCTTATTCGAAGAGACAGCTTATGCATATCAATTTCTGATTTATCAAGAATCGTTACCCCCAGGTCAAGCTGGACGTAGAATTTGTATCCGTCAACTTCAACTATTGGTTCTTGCCAACGAATTAATTTCCAATTGTCGGGTACGGTCGATGGATTCTTTTGATCTTCTCTAAGAAAATAGTGAACCTTAAATCCTTTCAATTCTTCTCGCCCAATGTCCTTTAGAGAAATGTTACCACAATGAATGATATCTTTTACTTGTCTTTCCTTAAACTGCTTAGCTAAATCTGCCCAGAAGTAAACATCCAGTTCAGAAATGTTTAGGCTGTCGGATATAATCCCTATAGAATGAGGTTTTTTTATGGGTTTGGTCTTGGGTATCCTGGAAAAGGTAGTCTCCTTTGTTTCTGTGTCGATGACTGCAAATTCATACCCATCGTGTGAATCTTCTATGGCTCCTGGGTTAATAAAACTGATTAAAGGATCTTGCTTGTAGATTTGATGATGCGTGTGGCCGGAAAAAAGCCATTGAACACAGTCATAATCTTTCCTGATGTTTTCCAAAGTTTTCATTAATTCAGTTTCTGCCCCTGTCAAGAATTCAAAAGACCTTTTATGCCCAACATAGAATCTCAAGCCGTTTGGCAAGGTGACAATTCTATCTCCTGGCTCTGTGAATCTCCAGCCGTGCGGAGGAAAACAAAACTCCTTAATTCCTCTTTGCTCTTCAATGAGCGCACATACTACCGGTAGATTTCCAAACAACTCTTGATCCAGATGTTTCGGCTCAATATCTCCACAATGAAAAATGGCTTCTACCTTTCGTCTTTTGAATTCCTCTACAACATGAGGAATAGCATTTGCTTTATCATGATGTGTGTCAGAGAGTATTCCAATAATCATGGCTATATCTCCTTATCCTGGATTTCCCATATAAACGTAACTCAAATACCCTTACAAACTTCACGTTCTATAATACCGTAATTTCGTCCCTGTTTCAGCAATCTTTCGGCAAGAATTCACGGTCATACAGTGTACAAGTCCTCCTTTTCTCGGGAGCGGTCAGACTGACCCTATGTTGTTCCCTTATTGCTCAAGAGATAGCGGTGGGTGTTGAAGACGTTCATAAGTTTCATTATTTCTATAAGATTTTGATGCCGTAGAGCTTACGAAGCGAACATTTCTTCGAATTTGCAGATAACGGATTGTTGAGTTGTATAGGGACGTTGTCGGCTTCAACTTGCGAAAGCGGGGCCGTTCTCAGTGAGCATTTAAGAACGCAACCTGTCGCAGCCGATTATTTGTCTCTTTTCTTCAGGATTGCCTCAATCTCATCCATGGTTCGATTCATTGCTGCCATTGTTTTACGGAATGGTTCGGGGCTGGTCATATCCACGCCCGCCTTTTTCAAAAGTTCGATTGGATAATCAGACCCACCCGATGATATAAATTCAATGTATTCTTTAGCCGCACCTTTCTCTTTGTTTAGCACCTTTTCAGCCAGGGCTGTAGAGGCGGTAAAGGATGTCGAATACTGATACACATAGAAGTTATAATAAAAATGCGGAACGTATGCCCACTCGACTGAATACAGGTCATCGATATGGCAAAGGCCTTTGTCATGGCCATAATATTTTTTCAGGATATCACTGTAAAGTTTACTGAGGACATCCCCTGTCAGGGGCTCTCCACGTTCTGCCTTTTCGTGTATCCGCAGCTCGAACTCGGCAAACTGGGTTTGCCGGAAAACCGTTACTCTGATTCCCTCTAAGTAATTCATCAATAAAGACAATCGAGTGTCGTCATCTTTGATTTCTTTGAGCATTTTGTCAATCAGCAGCGCCTCATTAAAAGTAGAAGCCACTTCCGCAACGAAGATTGCATAGTCGGCGGTTGGATAAGGCTGGTTCTTGTTGGAATAATAACTGTGCATTGTATGGCCTAATTCATGGGCCAACGTACTTACATCATCATATTGGCCGTTGTAATTCAAAAGGATGTAAGGATGAACATCA
>CAYGBH010000395.1:0-4139 GCA_964348055.1 uncultured Pirellulales bacterium | reverse complement strand
AGAGCGTTGGCCTCCGGAGCCAGAGGTTGTGCGTTCGAGTCGCACCGGGGATATTTGATAAATATGTACCAGTACGGATTTATGCCCCTCGACCTTTTTTCATAGGCGTTCTAAGCTCTGGTTCCAAGCCTTAACCTAATTTCCACGGCTTTCGGTATTCGTAGTGCAGCAGCTCGTTCGCCTTTCTATTGTTGATAGCTCGTTCATACTTCGGGTCCCATTCGATTCGAGACCTTGTAGCCAGGGCGATATTACCCAGGTGAGCAAATGTTGTTGAGCGGTGTCCCGTTTCCATATCGCAATTGGTGCGCCGGCGACTCTTGACGCAATCGAGGAAATTTCGAATATGCTGCTCGGTAAGGTCTCCGTCTATGCGCTTGCCTTCTGCCGGTTTAATCCTGGGGTCACTATCCTGAAATTGTCCCCCCTTTGAGGGCACAATTTTATATTCGTTGCCGCTTGAACTGGGGTAAAGATTTCCCAGCGTACCACGGAACTCGATTTCCCCATCCATTAAAGCGGAGCCTCCGCTTGCTTCATATTGGCCAAAAATGAGCAGTGTGCCCGAGGCCAACTCGAAAATCACCTCCATCGTATCTGGTACTGTCCGGTCATCATCAACCGCAAACCTTCCACCATGTGCAGATATAGATATAGGTGCCTGCTCAGCTAAAACCCAACGCATCGCATCACAATAATGCACGCCCCAGTTCGCCATCTGTGATGAATAAGACTGCCACCAGCGAAACTTATATAAGGGTATATTGTCCTTATAAGGGCGTTTTGGCCGGGGACCAAGCCACATGTCCCAATCCAGACCTTTCGGCGGAGCCGTATTACGGTATTTGCCGATACCCTTCGGATGCATATTACTTATTCTGTAGGCCCTGGCTACTGTTACCTTGCCAATTGCACCGGCCTGGACACGGTCGGCTATTTTTCGATATGACCTGGACGACCGTCGGTGAAGTCCAACCTGTATGACCCGTTTGTATCGTTCCGCAGCCTCGACCATCTTTCGGCCTTCAAGTACCGTGACTGATAATGGTTTTTCTACATAAATATCCTTTTCGGCCTGGCAGGCCATAATCGTTTGGATGGCATGCCAATGGTCAGGCGTTGAGATAACCACCGCATCTATGTCTTTGCGGTCGAGCAGGTGGCGAAAATCCTTGTACCGTGCGACGTTACGGCCCAGCTTTTCTGTCATCTTTGGGACTCTGCTGCCCAAAGAATCCCTGAGCTTTTTGTCAACTTTAGAATAATCTCTCATCAGGTAAGGCTCATACACATCACAAAGGGCTGTGACCTCAACGTCATTCTGTTTCAGGAACCGCTCGAGAAGCTGCGTTCCACGGTTACCCACGCCGATAAACCCCACGCGAACTCTTTCGTTAGCACCCAGTACAGATTGCATTACCGGAACACCCATGGCATTTAAACCCACTGTAACAGACGCCGCTGTCATAGTTGAATTCTTTAAGAATCTGCGCCTCGTAGTTTTTTCCTGATTTTCGTTCATTTGTTACCTCCTAAGTTATTTTGCATTCTTCTCAACTAAAAGACTAATAAGCAATTAACGCTTATGCTTTACTTTTTCTTCCCAATCGTTTAACAGTATTTTTAATTTTCGCACATCTTCTTTTCGCTCGCTAAAGAGGTTATTTTCTTCTGCCGGGTCTTGTTCGAGGTCAAAAAGATATTCTTTCACATCGTTGTCTTCTTGCAGGCGGATATATTTCAAGGAGCCATCTCGGACGGCTCTTCTGGTTCGTTGTCCTCTTCGGGCACGCCAGAAAAGCGAACGTTGTTGAACAGGCTGATTAGTTTCTATAGCCTGTAAAATGTCTATCCCGTCAAATGAGCGATTCTCAGGCGGTTTGGCGCCTGCCGACCTGACAATAGAGCGAGAAAAGTCCATTGTCATACAGGGCTGATGCGATACCATGCCTTCGCGGAGCACACAGGGCCATTTTACAACACATGGGACTCTAATGCCACCTTCAAAAAGATTTCCTTTAAATCCGGATAGGGGTAAATTGCTTCCCGAAGGGGGTGCCCCGTTATCGCTCATAAAGATAACCAGAGTATTATTCTGTAAGTTTAGATCTTCAAGTTTTCTCAAAATTTTCCCAATACACTGGTCCATTCTCTCGACCATAGCAGAATAGATATGCCGTGGTCCCTTGCTTTGGTTCCAGAGGTCCGAGTCTTCCGGCAGCGCCTGGGGACGAAAATCAAAAGGCCCTTGATAAGGAGAGTGCGGTGCAGTGAAAGGGAGATACAGAAAAAAAGGCATATTCTCTGGTTGCTGTTCCATAAACCCAATAGCCTCATCGGTCATCAAATCAGTGAAATAACCTTTGCGTTTAACCGGCTTGCCGTTTAGGTAGAGCGCATACATATTACTGGGGGGCGGTTCGACATGATGAAAGTAATCCATGCCGCCGCCAATTGCATAAAATGCATAGTCAAAACCGTGATTATTTGGTGAAAATTTCGGCTCATATCCAAGATGCCATTTGCCGCAGATTGCTGTCACATATCCTGCATCCTTGAGTATACGAGCGATGGTCGTTTCTTCAACAGGAAGGCCAAGGTCGTTCGTCTCACGCAGCCGAATAGCGTCATCATAGCGGCCGACATTACCGATGCCGAGGGCGCACTCCAGACCTCCAACGCGATGTTGATAACAACCAGTTAACAAGGCTGTTCTCGTTGGCGTGCAATTAGGAGCATTGGCATAAAAGTTCGTAAATCTCACTCCCTCGGTCGCGAGGCTGTCTACCGCCGGCGTACGAATGTCGGTGCAGCCATAACATCCAAGGTCGCCATATCCCAAGTCATCAGCCATAATAAGAACGATATTGGGACGTCGTGCAGTTGGTGAACTGTCAGAACGGCATCCAACCCAAGCAGTTGTTAGAGCAGCAAGCCCCGCAGCTTGAGATAGAAACCGACGTCTCGTAATTATTTCTGCCATAGCAATATCCATTCAAATCATAACAGAATAAATGTCTTTTAATCCTTAATATAAGGTTGTTTAAGCACCTCGAAAAGCTAAATTTTTTGGCTCTTCTCAAATAAAGTTGGTGGAATATTCGTTGTTTATCGGGTATTTTGTTATTCCGACGTTTTTCGGGTTCCGTCAGTGTTTTAATGTTATTGAATGGAGGCCCTTATTGAAGGCTTTAGTTTACACTAAACCATATTGTCTTGAATATTCGGATTTCCCGGAGCCGGTCGTAGGTGATGATGATGTCCTGATTCGTGTCAAGGCTTGCGGGATTTGTGGTTCGGACATTCACGGATTCACAGGTAAGACCGGCAGAAGACTTCCTCCTTTGGTTATGGGCCACGAGGCGGCCGGCGTTATTGAAGAGGTGGGCAAGAATGTAGAGGATTTTGAAAGCAATGACAGAGTCTGCTTTGACTCAACTGTATATTGCAATAAATGCGAGCCGTGCCGTAAGGGATGGTATAATCGCTGCGAAAAGCGACAGGTGTTAGGCGTTTCCGTACCGGCCTTCAAAAGGCATGGCGCATTTGCCGAATATGTTGCAGTGCCGTGGTGGATCGTCTCGAAGATTCCGGACAATATGTCGTTTATACAGTCAGCTCTTCTGGAGCCGGTATCAATAGCTACGCATGCCGCCAATAGAGCACCTATATCGGCCGACGATACGGTTGTGGTTATTGGAGCCGGGACAATCGGCCTCTTCATTTTGCAGGCTTCGAAGCTAAGAGGAGCGTCAAAGGTTATTGTTTCCGATATAAATGAATTTCGACTTGATATAGCAAGAAAGCTGGGGGCCGATGAAGTTGTTAATCCCAACAAATCTGCTCTGAAAAAAGTGATCCTCGGAGAGACAAATGATAAAGGGGCAGATGTTGCTTTCGAAGCAGTCGGCTATGCAGAGACCTTCGCTGATGCGGTTTCGGTTATAAAGATAGGCGGCCATATTGTCGCCGTTGGCAATTTACAAAAGACCGCCGAGTTTAATTTGCAGGAATTAGTAGCCAGGGAGCTTACCTTTACAGGTTCTTACGCGAGTTCGGGTGAATTTCGCGATTGTATAGACCTGGTAGCTTCGGGCAAAATTAACGTTGAGCCGTTAATCAGTGATGTTTTGCCGTTG
>CAYGBH010000394.1:0-4146 GCA_964348055.1 uncultured Pirellulales bacterium | reverse complement strand
ATGATAATTGACGACAATATTCAATGACATCAAATTCGCGATTCGGCAACTGCGAAAGAGTCCCGGCTTTACGACTGTAGTAGTTCTTATACTGGCCTTAGGTATTGGAGCAACGACCACTATCTTTAGTGTTGTGAACAGTGTGCTTCTCCATACGCTCCCTTACGATCAACCTGACCAGCTCGTTCAGCTCTGGGAAGACCCCTCGGGTCAAGGACAAGCTAGGTACTCAGTGGGTGCCCGATTGTTTGCTGATTGGAAAGAACAGATTACCATGATGGAAGACATCTCTGCTGTTCGCAGGACTCATCTTAACCTTACGGGCGAAGATCGTCCGGAACGTCTGAGTGTTCATCAGGTCTCTGCAAGTTATCTCTCAATCCTTCGTGTGCAACCATTTATTGGTCGCGGTTTTCTGTCTGATGAAGAACAATTGGGCAGTGATAAGGTAGTCGTTCTAACCCATCAGCTTTGGCAGCAGTCGTTTGGTGGTGATCCAGATCTAGTCGGGCGTACAATCCGGCTGGGCAACGACACTCGTACTGTTGTTGGTATATTACCTGCCAAGCCGCGGCTTCCATTTGAGTTTGATGCGTTAGTGCCCTTTGTGTTTGGTAGTGAGAAATGGCACCACGCTCGTTCTGAGCATAGGCTTCGGGTCATTGGAAGGTCCAAGCCAAGAGTGACACTAGAACAGGTTCGCGCAGAAATGGACACCATAATGTTACATTTAAGGCCATTATACCCGGATTGGGATGAGTTGCATGGTGTGGTGGTTGTGTCAATGCATGAACAGATCACCGGTGAAATTCGTCCTCTTCTATGGATTTTGTTTGGCGTAGTAGGATTTGTACTTTTGATTATCTGTGCCAATGTTGCGGGGCTATTGATGACAAGAATCGTTGCGAGGCAGAAAGAAATTGCCATTCGCAGTGCGCTCGGAGCGGGACGTTGGCGTATCATTCGTCAGTTGTTGATTGAAAGCCTGTTGCTTTCATTGCTTGGCGGTATGCTGGGGCTTTTTGTCGTTTTTTGGGGTGTGACTCTTCTCTCACGGTTTGATCCTGTCAACTTGCAGCGTGTGCACGAGATCACGGTTGATGCCCGTGTATTTGGGTTTGCTTTTTGGATATCGATTTTCACGGGATTGATCCTTGGCCTGACTCCAGCCTTGAAATTGACAGCATCAAATATCAACGACATTCTTAAGAAAAGTGGTAGGGCCAAAGAAACCTGCTTTGGGAGCAGCTTTCGTGGAGGATTGATGGTTGCCGAAGTGGCCATGGCATTAATGTTGTTAACCGGTGCAGGACTGCTGTTAAGAACTATGTTCCAGTTGGCGTCTGTTCCAACCGGATTCAATCCACAATCCGCACTGGTCATGGACATTTCCCTGGACGCTAATAAAAATCCCAATAGAAACCGGCGTGCCGTTTTTCTGCGACAGATTCTCCAAAGCATTGAATCGTTGCCTGGTGTGCAGACAGCCGGGGCTATCACGACCTTTCCTTTGAACGACTATATGTCTACTGGAGTAGGTCGGCCGAATCAACCCGGTTCTCGCATTGATACGAATTACGATTTTGTTTCCGGAAACTTATTTAGTGCACTCGGTATCCCCTTGTTGCAGGGACGCGTTTTCAGAGACAGTGATGATACAACGGCAGCCCCACGTGTGGTTATCATCAATCAGGCAATGGCGAGCAAGGTATTTCCCAACGAAGATCCCCTCGGGCAGAGAATATGGCTCGAGGATCATGGATGGGAGGTTGTTGGTGTCGTTGGTGATGTCCATCAGCATGGACTTGATAAGGATGTAAAAGAGCACATCTATTTACCTCAAGCCTTTAGTTCCTGGACTGGTTGCCTTGTTATGCGCACGAGTGTACAGCCTCTAGCACTTACTGAGATGATAAGAAAGGAGATCCTCAAGCTTGATCCGGATCAACCTGTCTCAAATATCCGTACACTGGAACAGGTTGTGGCCAATTCCACCAGTCATCGTCGCTTGATGTTTGTATTGATAAGCCTTTTTGCATTGGTGGCATTGCTACTTGCGGCCATTGGATTGTATGGTGTGATGACTTATTCAGTCAGTCAACGTACACAGGAGATTGGTATCCGAATGGCATTGGGGGCACAGAGCGGTAATGTATTGATTAAAATCATGAGACAGGGCCTGAAATTGACTTTTCTGGGAGTGGCCATCGGGCTTTTAGGTGCTTTTGCCCTGACGCGAATCTTGTCACACTTGCTCTTCGGGATTACTCCAAGAGACCCTATCACATTTGTCGGAGTGGTTCTACTGCTGATGCTGGTCGCCTTGCTGGCCTGCTATATTCCCGCGCGGCGAGCGACACGGATCAATCCGATGGAGGCGTTGCGCTACGAGTGATTAAAAACAGAAAACAGAATACATAAGGAGTGACAATTGACGACAATATTCAATGACATCAAATATGGTTTTCGGATGCTGGCCAAACGGCCGGGATTTACCTTTAGCGCTGCGCTCATCCTCGCGTTGGGTATTGGTGCTAATACGGCGTTGTTCAGTATGATCCAGGCCGTGTTGTTCAGTCCCCTGCCCTTTAAGGAACCTGGGCGTCTTGTCATTGTGCAAAAATCCTATGTGGGTCTCGGCCCGGCGGGCGGGTGTTCAGGTCCGGACTATTTGGACTGGGCCCAGCAGAATACGGTTTTTGACGGTCTGGCCGCCCTGGAAACCGGTTATCGTCTGACCCTGACCGGACAGGGCGAGCCTGTGGCCCTCAAAGGAGCTCGGGTAAGTACCAATGTCTTCGACACACTGGGTATCTCTGTTGCCCGCGGACGCTCGTTTCGTCATGACGAATCCGAAGACGGCAAGCGCAATGTGGTGGTACTGGGAGACCGGCTCTGGCATGACGCCTTTGGCGCCGATCCTGATATTGTCGGCAAAACCATTACCTTGGACAGTGCCTCCTGGACCGTAGTCGGGGTGGCTCCACCTCTGATGGGGTTCATTGAAGATATGCTCCAACTCTATATCCCGCTGGACATCAGTGAACTCCGCCGGGATCGTAACAAGCACTACCTGAACGTCCTTGGTCGCCTGAAACCAGATGTCTCGCTGGTGGAGGCCCAGGCCCAAATGGATGTGCTGTGTGCCCATATCGAGCAGCAGCATCCACACACCAATAAAGACAAGCGGGCCGATCTGAAGTTGCTCCACGCCAACTTGATTGAGAGGGTACGTCCTGCTTTTCTGGTTTTGTACGGAGCCGTAGGATTTCTCTTGTTGATTGCCTGTGTGAACGTATCGAATCTGCTCTTAGCCAAGGCCGGGGCGAGGTCCAAGGAAATTGTTGTTCGCAGCATCTTAGGCGCCGGACGCTGGCGACTGATGCGACAAATGTTGACCGAGAGCATGCTCTTAGCCCTGTTAGGGGGCGTTCTGGGATTGGCCTTGGGCTTTTGGGGCCTAGACGGTCTAAAGCTAATCGCTCCGGCGGTATCGCCGGACACGGGCGGAAGTATCCCTGGTTTTGATGAAATCCGTCTTAATCCTATGGTGTTGGGATTTACGGTGTTAGTGTCGTTGTTCAGTGGTGTTTTGTTCGGCATTGTTCCGGCCTGGCACAGTTGTCGTCTCCGCATCAGTGAAACACTAAAACAGAGTGGGCGATCCTTATCACAGGGCCATTCCCGCCATCGCGCACTCAACGCCTTAATCTGTACGCAAGTGGCCTTGGCCTTGATTCTTCTGACCGGAGCAGGTCTGCTGATTCGCAGTTTCTTGCGGTTGCAGCAGGTTTATCCCGGTTTCTCGACAGATGGGATTTTGGTCGTCACCCTGGAACGCCCGGATACCGAAGAGAATCGCAGCCTGCAGGAGCGAGCGGCCTTTTACGAAAATGCGGTGGAACGTATCCATGCCTTGCCCGGTGTGGAATGCACCGCAGCAGTTTGCATAGCACCAATCACGTTCGGTACCAATGGTCGCGATTTCGGTATCAAAGGGCGGTCCTTTTCTGAGGGACGTTCACCCAATGCAGAGTTTCGCGGGGTCACACCGGATTACTTCAAATGTATGAAGATTCCCCTGATTAAGGGACGTACGTTCACTCCGGAAGACCGCGGCTCCGGACGAGACGTTATTGTTGTCAG
>CAYGBH010000393.1:2521-4158 GCA_964348055.1 uncultured Pirellulales bacterium | reverse complement strand
AAACAAATAAGCCTGTTGTGCTCATCTATGCGTATCAGGCTCTTCGATAGCGCAAGGGTCGGAAGTCGGATGAGGGCTATGAACTGGAGTCCTGACGCTTGATATAGAGCGCGACCTCGCCGCTCATGGAAGCCGGCTTACTCCAGGTGACATCTCCCCAAGAAACAGGCACGTCGGATTGCCTCACCACATCGCCGTCCCGCGTGTCGAACCACATCAGATCGTATGTGCCGGCAGTCATGTTTTTGATGCCCATGGCGCGTTTGTAGTTGTAGGTGTAAGCGATGTATGAGCGCCCCGGATTGGCGAGGACCCATTTCGTGGAGCCCACGGCGAGCGTATCCGTGGGTTTCATGGTGTGGAAGTCTGTTTGCTCCATAAACTTGGCGATGCAGCCGTCTGCCTCGAGCAGGTGCTGTCTTCTCACCGCATCATGCCCCGCCTCCAGCGCGTGCATTCCGGTCATGGCACAGGACCACTGATAAATACGGCTATGTGGCTCAGTCCGCGGGAATTTCTCTGTTTCATTCTTCACCACGATAAACCGGCCGCTGCCGACCCTGGACCACATCAGGTATGCCTCGTGCTGGGCATCGTAGTCGTCACCATGGGGAAGCACATGCAACCACGTCACGAGCTGGACATGGGGGTCGCCGTTGAAATCGCCGGGAAAAACATAATCCTTCCCAATATCCCGCTCGGACGTATCAGGCGTGACGAAGCTGTGCATGATCGGATGATTGTGGTTGTCCACATCGGCAATGAGTTCACTGAGTTTTATGAAGCGCTGCAGCCGAGCTCTCGGAAGCTTGTTGACGCTTTCCTCGATACCCCAAATGATGTTCTTGTGGTGTTTGAAGCGCTTGACGATCCCTTCGAAAAAGCGCCTCTCGTCAGGATGCAGATTACCGTTTTCATCTAGTGTCCAGCCCATCCTCTCCACGTCGGTGGCGTCGTTGTAGAATTCCAGGTGGACGACGACGCCCGCCGCTTCGAGCTGGCTGAGCCAGCCGTCCCATTGGTCGAGTACGGCTTCATTAAGCGGTTTGCCCGGATCGAAGTCAACGAATGGGCAGTGTTGGTCATCCCCCTCATCCTTGATGTTGCAGCGGCGAATGCGCGTCATTTGAAAATGGAACGCGTTGGCGCCGGATTTGGCCAACCGGTCAATAATCTGTTGCTGCTGACCGTTTGACCGCGTTCCATTCGGGTTGAGATCCCCAAGGAAGAGGAAAGTTTCCGGATTATCGGGGCCACACAGGAAGGCAGGCCCGCCTCCATTATACTTCAGGTAGCCGGGATTCCTGCCTGCCACGATGATCTGACCAGGCAAGGCGTCAGGGTCATCAAGAGGTCCGGTGGCCGAGAAACGTGATTTCGCAGAACGGCAAGCACCAGAGGCCCGGTCTTTGTAATTGAGCTGCACGTAGTCCAACTTGCCGTATTCTCCGGCGTTGCCCTGGACTGCCACCATGATCTCATCACCGCCATTAATCACAACATCTTCAATCGTGTGCGTCGCCCACTGTTCACTGTCTTTCGAAGCGTACCAGGCCGAGCCTTTCTGCACACCATTAACATACAGGCCAAACCGGCATCGGCCGTCTTCTTCGTCAAAATACCGGACCTCGACATCA
>CAYGBH010000393.1:0-2421 GCA_964348055.1 uncultured Pirellulales bacterium | reverse complement strand
AAAAGGAAATACGTCATGGTTGAATCGGATATGTCGCACCTTTTTTCCGCTTCCAGTCGCGTAAAAATCCAATTGAGCCTGCGGTCACCCGAATCCCTTAGCCACGTGTATAAGCTCCACTGTCCGGGTGTAGATCTCTGGCCAACTCCACCGGAATGGGCCAGGTTCCGATTTCCGTCCTTGCATTGGATCCAGTTAATCCCGGAAGGTATGACATCCCGCTTATTGTGGTTGTGTAACTCCTGATCGTTGCGGGTATAACCGTCATTCCACCCGCTGTGGGAAATGCAGTAGACATACCTTCGTTTGCCCGGGTCGGATTTTTCTATGCCGCGAAAAGGCACTTCCATCGGGCCTGCCAATACGTAATAAAGCGGGTTATCAGCGGAGGACGCATTAATGGCATTCTTGATGCTGTCAATGGCACCATCCAAATCTTTCTGGCAATCGAATAGAATCGAACGAGGAATATTGTACCTGTCAGCGGAGCCCAGGACGCTCTTGCCCATTTCTCTGTAAAATCGCGGGTCATTCTTGGCAAGTATATTGCAGTAATCAACATGGACCAGCTTGTCTGCCACCCCAAATGCATCGAGCATGGCTACCGCAACGGGAAAAGCCCCCCAGTCATCCTCGTCGTTATAATTCCCGTCAGAGCTGAAAGCGATTCTTCCCTTGAAATTCCTTCCATCGAAGGGCCCGGAGTACGGGTAAAGGTTTGAAGCAGAGAAGAAAATGAGGATTGCTGTTGCCCAGGCGATTTTCATGTAGCTCTTCATTTGTGGCTCCTTACATTAATAGTCCTGATATTTCGATACCTCGGGCTGGGTACCACATTTGTGCTGAATTTCTGATACAGACTGGCAAGTATTTTAGTCGCATGCTGAACTATAGTCAAGGGATTTTCTCCCTCTAATCGGGGCCTGGATGAACGATAGCGAGTTCTGGGTCTTTGCCAAAATGGGCGGCTTCACCGAGGGCGAGACTCTTAAATCGTGGACGGCCCTGTTGGTTACGACAGGCATCACAGGTTTTGTGACAACCGTCATCTTGTCCATGATTCTGCCTATGGCGTGATTACGCCCTGCCAAGCGCGGTCTGCCTCGGGCTCGAGCTTGAAAAAACAGAGGTTTCTCACTTGGATTACTTCTTGAAATGTGTTATAAAATGAGTGGACTATCAGAGGCTGAGTATTCGAAGTTGGGTGTGTTGCCGAATACATCCAAAGGGCCTGTCAACGGGAGGCCGGTCATGGACAAACCGAGAGGATTTACCTTAATTGAGTTACTTGTGGTGATTGCTATCACCGACATATAGATGTCCATCCCAGTGCCCTTATCGACGATATTTGACACTTGGACAGGAGGGGTTTATAATCCGCCAAAACAAAGTCCTCCTGAGCCATAGGTGAAGGATCTGGGTAGCGAGCATAATGCAACGGTGCTCTCATCCGATGGCCAGATGCTTCACTCCGTTCAGCAGGCGATAATTACTTCGGCAGTCCAAAGGACGCCTAACAGTGGAGAACCAAAAACAATGAGAGTTATAGATGCTCGAGAAGATATGAGCCGCCGCTCATTTCTGCGATCAGTGGCTGTCGGCGCCACGGGCTTTGCTTTATCAACGATGACATCTTGCAGCCAGCCCACTATAGTGCGTAGGGTTGGAGCGAAACGGCCAAATATTGTTTTCATAATCGCAGATGACATGGGCTGGGCTGATGTTGGCTACCACGGCTCAGAGATTGAGACTCCTAATATCGACCGCCTCGCCAAAGAGGGAGTACGCTTCAAGCAACACTACGTGATGCCCACATGCACTCCGACACGTGTTGGCCTCATGACGGGTCGCTACCCAAGCCGGTTCGGCGTAACCTCACCGGCCTACGGCAAGATATTTGATGATGACACAGTTACCCTGGCTTTGGCTCTGCGCAACAGTGGATATGCGACCAGCATAACCGGCAAATGGCACATGGGGTCACCGCCGGAATACACACCCCGCAAGTACGGATTTGACTCATCCTATGGTTATTTCCACGGCCAGATTGACCCCTATACGCACCACTACAAGACAGGTGTCCGTTCCTGGCACAGAAACGACCAATATGTCGATGAAGAAGGTCATGCTACCGACCTGATAACAGATGAGGCTGTCCGTATCATAGAATCAGACCATGCCGGACCTTTCTTCCTTTATGTCGCCTATAGTGTACCCCACTTTCCCCTTGATGAGCCAGACGAATGGACTTCGAGGTATAAACGTATCAAGGAAACTTCACGACGGTTGTTCGCGGCGAGTGTGACGCACATGGACTATGGGATTGGGCGTATAATTGATGCGCTCGAAAGAAAAGGGCTTCGCGAGAACACATTAGTTGTTTTTGTCAGTGATAACGGAGGCCAAGAGAGCTGGCATAGC
>CAYGBH010000392.1:0-4162 GCA_964348055.1 uncultured Pirellulales bacterium | reverse complement strand
GGGAAATAAATATCCCGGGCTGTTTTTGTTTTATGCGGTGCCGGCCAGAGGTCATAAAAATCAAGAGTGCGAAGAGGCAATTAACGTAGAGATAGAAAGACTGAAAACTGAACTGGTATCCCCGGAAGAATTGGACAAGGCCAAGACACGCAGCCGCGCAGGTTTGATTCGGCAGCTTGCTTCCAACTCGGGACTGGCATCGCGGCTGACTTTTTACGAGGTCGTTACCGGTGATTGGCGCAATCTGTTCAAACAACTTGACCATATCGAGCAGGTCACGGCTGAGGACATCCAACGCGTTGCCAAGCAATACTTCGTAAGGAAAAATCGGACAGTGGGCGTCATCGAGACGACCACAGCCGAAAACTGATTTTCGATAGGAGCGACAAAATGAAATGTAATAGATTATCCACGATTAGAGTTTCTGTTTTTTTCGCTATTTTATTGTGCCTTGCGGCCCCGAGCTGCACGCAGAAGTATGCCCGGCATTACAAAGAGCTGGAGTACCCTAAACTGGGCGACATCCGGATTCCGGAAGTACAACGAGTTACTCTTGCCAACGGCATGCGGTTGTTTTTGCTGGAGGACCATGAACTGCCGCTGATTAGGGTCTCAGCGAGGATTCGCGTGGGCTCTATATATGAGCCGGCCGACAAAATCGGCCTGGCCGCCATCACCGGGACCGTGATGCGCACCGGCGGGACTACCAGCAAGACCGGTGACGAGATTGACGAGGAATTGGAGGCGATTGCCGCATCGGTGGAGACCGGCATCGGGCTAAATTCAGGCTCGGCTTCAATGTCGGTCCTGAAAGAAGACCTCGACACCGGGCTTTCGATTCTGGCTGATGTGCTGATGAACCCGGCGTTTCGCGAAAACAAAATCCAGCTTGCAAAAATACTACACCGCAGCGCGATTGCCCGGCGCAACGACAACGTACTTGCAATTGCCTCACGCGAGTTCGATAAGCTCATCTACGGCCCGGAAAGCGTCTACGCACGCCATACAGAGTATGCCACCATCGGCAACATCAGTCGTGATGACCTGGTTGCTTTCCATACAAGGTATTATCACCCCAATAACGTGATGCTGGGGATTTGGGGTGATTTCGACACCGGAGAGATGATTAGGAAAATTAACAAGGTCTTCAAAAAATGGAAAAAAGTTGACATGCAACCGCCGACCGTGCCGGAAGTGCAATATAAATTCCGGTCAACGGCAAATGTGATTCGCAAGGATGATGTCAATCAGTCGAACATCTACTTAGGACACATCGGCGGTTTGCGGAACGACCCTGACTATTTCGCGCTGATTGTAATGAATCGGGTTCTCGGCAGTGCATTTACCGGTCGTCTGTTCAAAAACGTACGGTCTCGCGAGGGACTGGCCTATTCAGTTTTCGGTAACTATTCGGCCAACTATAGCTTTCCCGGTGTCTTTTATGTCGGTTGCCAGACCAAATCCGAGAGTACTGTATATGCCATTCGTGCCATGGTCGAAGAGGTTAGAAAGATGACCGAGGCCGAAGTCACCGATGAAGAGTTGGCCCTGGCCAAGGAAAGCTACCTCAATTCGTTTGTATTCAACTTCGATACCAAGGGCGAAATTGTCAGACGGCTGATGACCTACGAGTACTTCGGCTATCCGGCGGATTTCTTGCAGAAAACCAAAGAAAATATTGAAAAAGTAACCAAAGCGGATGTTCTCCGCGTTGCCCGCGAACATCTTAGACCTGATAACGTGCAAATCTTAGCTGTTGGCCGGCCTCAGGACTTCGATGAGCCGCTGTCGGTGTTGGGGTCGCTGCGCGAAATTGACATCACTATTCCGGTACCCGGTAAGTAATGGCTCGCCTCTACCGCCCGAAGGGTTATCAACGGCCTGGACTCGTGCGAGCAACTCTATAAGATTTTGATTCCGATTGTGCCGGGCTTCTGGAAATGAATAAGGAAAGTGTTATGGACAGACAGACGAGAAGAGAATTTCTTAAGATGACCGGTCTTGTGGCCGCCTCGGCGGGAGCGTCTTCGCTGTTTACGAGCTGTACTAATACAGGGAAGATTATCGATTCGCCGGCTCTTACAGTAAACCTCACGGGCAACCCGCTAAACATCATTTTCATTTTAGCCGATGATTTGGGCTATGGCGACCTCGGCTGCTATGGGCAGCAGCAAATCGCCACGCCGAATATAGACCTCATGGCCGCAGAGGGGATGCGCTTTACCGACCACTATGCCGGCAGCACGGTTTGTGCGCCTTCGCGGTGCGCACTGATGGTAGGCCAGCATACAGGGCACTGCCTTATTCGCGGCAATGCGCGAGTGCCGCTCAGGCCGTCGGACCTTACCGTCGCCGAACTATTCAAAGAAGCCGGGTACGCCACCGGCATCATCGGAAAGTGGGGCCTAGGCGAGGCCGGCAGCACTGGCATCCCGAACATGCAGGGCTTCGACTACTGGTTCGGATACCTCAACCAGAGACACGCCCACAACTATTATCCCGAATACCTCTGGCGCAACGAACAGAAGATTGAGCTTGCGAACGAGGTAAATCACGTCATTGGTGGACAGGACCGAACGCCCGGCGGCGTCGCGACGAAACGCGTTGAGTATTCACACGATTTGTTTGCTGAAGAAGCCTTGAATTTTGTTGAAAAACACAAAGACGGACCTTTCTTTTTATATCTGGCTTTTACGATTCCTCATGCCAACAATGAGGCCAGGTTCGTGAATCAGCACGGAATGGAGGTCCCTGACTACGGCATTTATGCATACAAAGACTGGCCTGAGCCGCAGAAGGGCCACGCCGCCATGATAACGCGGATGGACCGTGACATTGGCCGGCTGATGGCCAGGCTCAAGGCCCTCGGCCTGGATGACAATACTCTGATAATATTCTCCAGTGACAATGGCCCGCATAAAGAAGGCCAGGCTGACCCAGCTTTCTTTAATAGCTGGGGAATGCTACGGGGCTACAAACGCGCCTTATACGAAGGCGGTATTCGTGTGCCGATGATTGCCCGCTGGCCGGGCAGGATAAAGGCTGGCTCGGTCAGTAACCACATCTCGGCGTTCTGGGATTTTCTGCCGACCTGTGCCGAGCTGATTGGCGCAGAGGTCTCGGAAGATATTGACGGGGTCTCTATGGTTCCAACGCTGCTGGGCCGACCTGTCCGGCAGAAAAAGCACGAGTTCCTTTACTGGGAGTTTCACGAGCAGGGTAAGAAGCAGGCCGTGCGCGCAGGTGACTGGAAGGGTGTTCGGCTGAACGTCGCCAAGGACCCGGATGGGCCGATAGAGCTTTATAACCTCAAAGACGATATTGGCGAGAAACGCAACATAGCCAACCGGCATCCGCAAATCGTTGCAAAAATTGCAGAATACATGAAGTCCGCAAGGACCCCTTCCGAGCACTGGCCACTGCCGGGACAGTAATCTATTAAACAATTGACATTCTAAGTTCACCCCGTGAGATTTATAGCATTATATCATCGGGGCCAATTAACTAATCAACCAATTAACTAACATTCTCGTCTGTCTTAATTAACCCAGGTTTTTCTTTTTCGCCTCTCAATAATTGGTTATACTGATAGAGACAACACAACCCTAATTTTTCCAGGCAAAGGAAAATATCATGAATCGACGCGACTTTTTCAAAGGCATTGTTCTAAGTAGTTCCCTGTCCTTAGCCGTGCCTGTCCGCACAGCCCGAACACAGGGTTCGCAACGCCCGAAGATAATTGACGCCCATTGCCATGCTGGCAGGGGCATTAACTATGCCAAGAACGACCCGACGAGCGACCCGTGGACAACGTACAATGACCCCGAGTGGACCCTGAGTAAGGCCCAGGAGGTCGGGATTGGTCAATCAATCATCTTCCCAATCAATAACGCAACCTACGATAAAGCTAATAAGGAGATTGCTTCTTACGTGCGGCGCTGGCCCGACAAGCTCATTGGTTTCGCCAAGCATGATTCCAGGACCGAAGCAGGCAAAATCCGAAAAATGCTGCGGCGGGAAGTCCGTGAGCTCGGTCTGAGAGGATTGAAACTCCACGGCATACCAACCAAAGAGATGACCGAAACAGCGGCCGAGTTGAAAATCCCTATCCTCTTCCACCCGCCGAATGTTAGTGACAGCCTCGAGGTGGTCCAATCTTATC
>CAYGBH010000391.1:0-4170 GCA_964348055.1 uncultured Pirellulales bacterium | reverse complement strand
TTTGACAAAACGATTTGACATATTTACAGAGTTAATAGTAAATATAAGCCTGCTACAAATTAGGAAGAAGGGATAACATTCGTGCCAGGAATACAGCTTCTGGATTGGTTGGTTATTTCCCTATATTTTCTTGTTATTCTGGGCATTGCGTGGTGGGTGATAAAGCAAAAGCAAGAAACCTCCACTGAATATTTCTTGGCTGGCCGTCATGTAGGCTGGTTTATAATCGGGGCATCAATATTTGCCTCTAACATAGGCTCTGAACATATTGTTGGACTGGCCGGCACTGCTGCCAAGACTGGAGTGGCTATGGGGCATTATGAACTTCACGCCTGGTGTATTCTGCTTCTGGGCTGGATTTTTGTGCCCTTCTACATGCGCAGCAGAGTATTCACCATGCCAGAGTTCCTGGAAAAGCGCTACTCCCCAACAGCCCGTTGGTTCCTGTCGCTTATTTCTCTAGTAGCTTACGTCCTGACAAAGGTCTCTGTCACTGTCTATGCAGGTGCTGTTGTGTTCTCAACCCTGATGGGAGTTAAATTCTGGACAGGCGCTTTAATAACCGTTATTTTGACCGGAATTTACACCATCTTAGGTGGTTTGCGTGCAGTTGTTTACACCGAAAGCTTACAGGCATTTGTCCTGATTATTGGTTCAATCACTATTACGGTTCTGGGGCTGATCAAGATAGGCGGTTGGGGAAATCTTGTGGCAATTGCTGGAAGTGACCATTTCAACCTGTTTTTGCCTCTGGACCACCCTGATTTTCCTTGGCTGGGAATGGTTCTGGCCCCCCCTATCGTTGGAATGTGGTACTGGTGTACAGACCAAACCATCGTCCAGAGGACACTGGCTGCCAGGAATGAGACTCAGGCAAGACGCGGATCAATCTTTGCTGCCTACCTGAAACTATTTCCGTTCTTCATCTTCTTCATCCCCGGCATTATCTCCTATGCGCTGTTTAAAACAGGACGACTCCAGCTGGACACCTACGACCAGGCTTTCCCTGCCCTGGTAAAAGCTCTGCTACCTGTTGGAGTTCGAGGGCTTGTCATTGGAGGTTTGCTGGCTGCACTTATGAGCTCGCTGGCGGCGGTTTTCAATTCCTGCTCAACCCTGTTCACCATGGATATCTACAAGAAGATTAAACCAGATGCCTCTGAGAAAACCTTGGTCCTTGTCGGGCGTCTCGCCACAACAGTAATGGTTGTGTTGGGCATTTTGTGGATTCCATTCATGAAGTATATATCAGGAGAACTGTATCATTATCTCCAGAGCGTTCAAGCTTACCTGGCCCCACCCATCGCCTCGGTTTTTATCCTAGGGCTTTTCTGGAAAAGGATCAATTCAAAAGGAGCTGTGACCGCCCTTTTTGGCGGCTTCATCATAGGCATGCTTCGCCTAGCTGCAGAGCTCACTAAGGACAAATTAAGCGGTGTGCTCTACACCTTTGCAGATATAAACTTTCTGTATTTCGCCGTGTATCTTTTAATAGGATGCATCAGCTTGATGGTCGCCGTCAGCCTAATCACCAAGCCTCCATCTTATGATAAAATCCAGGGGCTAACCTACGCCACCACTGTTGCCGAAGATAGAAAAGCATCCCGGGAAAGCTGGAGCTTTAAAGATGTCATCTTGTCGTTTATCGTCCTGGCTGTAATCGCTGCGGCAATGATTTATTTTTCCCCCTTAATCGTAGCCAAATAGTGAATGTAACATAAAAAGTAACTTGTCGCGATTATATGGGATTAGAGTAAATGGAATGAAACAATGAAAAAATACGCTATCGGATTGGATTTTGGCACTAATTCCTGTCGTTCCCTGATTGTGGACCTTGCCGACGGCAAGGAACTGGCAAGCTATGTATCATCTTATCCCTCAGGTCAAGATGGAATCCTGCTCGACGCTTCTGATCCAAATGTTGCCAGACAGAATCCTGCCGATTATTCTGCATGCCTCATCGAGAGTATCAGAGAAGCTATAAAAAAGGCGAGAGAAAATGTTACAGGCTTCAATCCAGCCAACATCATAGGCATCGGCATCGACACTACAGGAAGCAGTCCTGTGCCGGTCGATAGAAACGGCACACCATTGGGATTACTACCTGATTTCAAGAATAACCTCAACGCAATGGTCTGGCTCTGGAAAGACCATTCCAGCCATGCCGAGGCTGCTCAGATCACCTCAACCGCTCAAAAGATACGGCCAGAATACCTAGCAAAAATCGGGGGAACCTATTCATCTGAATGGTTCTGGAGCAAAATCCTCCACTGCAAGAACATCGCTCCTGATGTCTTCAAAGCAGCCTACAGCTTTGTGGAGATCTGTGACTACATTCCAGCTGTCCTCGCCGGAGAGACAGCGCCTGAAAAAATTAAACGCAGCGTGTGTGCTGCCGGTCACAAAGCTATGTACAATGATACGTGGGACGGATTGCCGGATAAAGAATTTCTCTCTGCTTTGGATCCTGCACTCGCGGACTTGCGCGACAGACTGTACGAAAGCGCGGTCCCCTCTGACCGGCTGGCCGGGCGCCTCTCACCTGAGTGGGCAGAAAAGCTTGGTCTAAAACCAGGAATTGCCGTAGCAGTGGGTGCATTCGATGCCCATATGGGTGCAGTCGGAGCCGGTGTCAAAGAAGGGACCTTAGTTAAAATTCTGGGAACCAGCACCTGCGACATCATGGTTTCTCCAAAGCATAAAGGATTCGAGGATATTCCCGGAGTGTGCGGAATCGTTGATGGTTCTGTACTCCCCGGATATTTCGGTATCGAAGCAGGCCAATCTGCAGTAGGAGACATTTTTAGGTGGTTCGTGAGCAACCTAGCTCCTTCAAACTACGGAAAAACAGAGGATGAAAAATTTAGAAATCTGGAAACTGAAGCATCGAAGCAGAGACCAGGCGAGCACGGTCTGCTGGGCCTGGACTGGAATCACGGGAACAGGACCATCCTGGTAGATGTCCGGTTGAGCGGACTCGTCGTCGGTCAAACACTCCACACCAAGTCCCATGAAATCTACAGAGCCCTGATCGAATCCACAGCTTTCGGTGCCCTCACCATCATCAACCGCATCGAAGAATACGGTGTCACTGTTAATGAAATCGTTAACTGTGGCGGCCTGGCGAGCAAGAATCCGTTCCTGATGCAGATCTATGCTGATATCATAGGACGCCCGATGAAAGTCTCCCGCAGCGACCAGACACCTGCTTTGGGAGCAGCGATGTTCGGAGCCGTTGCAGCTGGCAAGCAACTCAGTGGCTTTTCATGCATCGAAGAAGCACAACGGGTTATGACAGGAACTAAAGAAGTGTATGAACCGAATGAAAAACATAAAGAGGTCTACCAGGAACTATACCGGCTCTATCGACAGCTCCATGACGCCTTTGGAACCAGTGAATGGTCCGGAAGCCTGTACAATGTGATGAAAGATTTGATAGCCATCCGAGAGAAACAGAGGAGAAGGCAATGAGCATCAAAGAACTGAAGAAACAAGTCTGGAAGGCCAATCAAGATTTAATCGACTACAAGCTTGTTACGCTAACATGGGGGAACGTGAGCGGATACGACCCGAAAAGAGGGCTTGTAGTCATAAAACCAAGTGGAGTATCTTACGAAAAGATAAGGTCTGAAGATATGGTGGTGGTGGACCTTAAGGGAAACAAAATAGAGGGCTCGCTTAATCCCTCCTCTGACACTCCTATCCATCTTGAGCTTTATATAGCTTTCCAGGGCATCACCGGAATTGCCCATACTCACAGTGATTATGCCACCATTTTTGCTCAGGCCGGGCAACCAATACCATGCCTTGGCACTACTCATGCCGACCATTTCAACGGCGAAGTACCGCTCACCCGCATGATGAGTGAGAAAGAAGTTGTTGAAGATTACGAAAAGAACACCGGAAGGCTGATCGTGGAGCGGTTCAAACAGCTCGATCCCCTTGAAATGCCGGCAGTACTGGTAGCCGGACATGGCCCGTTCACCTGGGGGAAAACACCCAGCGAAGCTGTTGTTAACAGTCTAGCTCTTGAAAAAGTAGCAAAAATGGCCTTGGGCACGATCCTCCTTGCAAAGGATGAACCTTCCTTTCCCCATTGCCTCTTGAAGAAGCATTTTCAGCGCAAGCATGGTCCTGGTGCTTACTACGGACAAAAAAAGGGAGATAAAA
>CAYGBH010000390.1:0-4182 GCA_964348055.1 uncultured Pirellulales bacterium | reverse complement strand
GCATGCTCTTGATGGCCACGGAGCGGTCGAGCTTGGTGTCGTGAGCCAGATAGACCTCACCCATGCCTCCTTGGCCAATCATCTCCATTATTTCAAAGCTCCCGACTTTCTGGCCAATAAGATGGCGTTTAGTCACTGTATCTTCAAAGTCGCTCTGATCGGCCTGGACAAGGGAACCGAACAAGGCATCGATTTTTTGCATGTCCTGTATGCTCTGCCTAATCTGACGATCCAAGCTAGGGTATTGTCTCACAAATTCGTCGATATCAGGCTTTTCATCCCGTAACTGGGCATCGATGAAATACTGCACAGCTTCTTTAATAATGTTTTTATGATTGTCGTCAATTGATCCTGTCATCAGATACCCCTGAAGGCGACAGTTAGCTCTGCCATCGCGCGCGACACAAGCTTTCGTACCGCGTCGCTGCTTTTGCCCAATCTACCTGCTATTTCTTTGTAGGAAAGTCCATCGATTTTAGTCAGGACAATCGCTTCTCTGTATTCAGGTTTCAATTCATCTATCGCTTTCTCAAGTTTATCCAGATCCTCTTTTCTGGACATAATTACACTCGGCGTGGTGGCCTCGATGGGGCCTGGAGTTCCGACAAGCCCACCTCCGGCAGTTGGCCTATAGTTGTCAAGTGGAACTTCTTTGCGAATATCACGCTTGTCAGCGTGTAGTTTCTTTAGACTGCCCCGAAGCTCGTTTTCAGCTATTTTCGATAGCCACCGTACGAAATCTCCTTCATTTTTGTATGTGAAGTCGTCTAATCCGCCCAAGGCATGGATAAGAGTGTCCTGTACCAAGTCCATCGATTCCAGCTTGGAGCGAAGCTTCTTGCTCATACGAAAGCGTACCATCCATCGTACTCGCTCTGCGTAAACCCTGTAAAGTTGGTTAAGAGCAGATTGGTCGCCCTCCTTGGCCAGAGCAACTAATTCTTGGGTCTTTTGGCCAAGAGTACACATCAAGCTTTACTAATCTCCAAAAGTGAAAAACATTAAACAAATTTTACCAAATTTTGGAAAAAAAATCAATAAAAAAGCGTCCGTTCGACCGCATTTTGGCATTTATTATAATGGTAGGACCAGCGAGTCCGAAGAGTAAAGTAAAAGAAAGTAGATAGAAACTAAAAAAGGGATTTATAGCCGAGTAATGGGGAAATCCGGATGATATCGGTATGCCTTATGGGACCTGGCGGTGTTGAAGTGGAGTGTAGACGCAACAGTCGCAGGCAAAAGTGTACTTTTTTTGTGTCTACGGATTTTTGGAAAACTTTTTTTAAGAGAAAAGGAGAAGAACCTATCATGTGCAAACGAAAAGGCTTCACGCTAATAGAGCTGCTGGTAGTGATTGCTATCATCGCGTTGTTGATGGCCATATTGATGCCGGCGCTGCAGCGGGTAAAGAAACAGGCAAAAACAGTCATTTGCCAGGCTCACCTCAAAGAATGGGCCACTATTTTCGCAATGTATACGGACGATAACAACGGCAATTTCCCCGAGCGCAGGAGCGGCAGCAGCGGTTACGGGCGCTGGATGGACTCAATGCGAGATTACTACATCAGCGCCCCAGACATACGCCTCTGCCCTACGGCCAGTAAACTCGCTAATCCCAGCATGGAAACAACGGGGGTCGACTGGTGGGGCAGCACTTTTAAGGGCTGGGGAAAGATTCCTTATTGGGATGCCGGAGGAGGGCGTACAGCAAGTTATTACGGCAGCTATGGGGTAAACGGCTATATTTATGTGCCGATAGGCAGTGACGTCTATGGAAAACCGCCCGAAGGATTCTGGAGAACTCCCAATGTTAAAGGTGCAAACAATATACCGATGTTTCTGGACTGCTATTTCTGGTGTGGATGGCCGGATGATACCGACACCCCTCCGGAATACGATGGCCATCAAATGCGCCCTGACACAGATTCAATAAACCGTTTCTGCCTAAACCGGCACGATGGATCCATAAATGCCGCTTTTGTGGACTATGCTGTCAGAAGAGTGGGGCTCAAAGAACTGTTCACGCTCAAGTGGAGCCGTCGATACAACACGGCCAACGCGTGGACCACGGCCGGCGGTATCATGCCAGCCGACTGGAAAAATCACGGGAACGGCTGGTTGGCGAGATTTAAGGACTATTGAGAAAAACCACTGCTGCACTAAAGCAGGCAAAGAAACGCCGTTTTGTTAGGCTTATAAATTAAGAAGTTTAGGTAGAGGAGAAGTTAAGAGCTTTGCATTTCAGTCAATAGCTAATATCAGGCTTTTGCTCGTCCGGCTAAGGCCGGCCGGAGTCGGAAAGGAAGGAACTTAAGGTAAAGTCATATTCAAATTGTCCTGGGCAGACAAGGGATTTGGTAAAGGTGGAAGTTTTGATCGGTTGTTTTGTTTGGAAGAGGGCTATTATGTCCAAAAAATTGCTTTGTTTAGCCTCTTTTGTTACAGCGCTGGGCTTAGCCGGTTACGTATCCGCAGCTGAGGTGGATGTTAAGATTCCGGCCGCGGGATCTCAAAAGCCGATTCTCGACGGTGTTGTGGATCCCGTATGGTTAACTACGACAGAACAGTTCCTAACCATAACCCTTGAGGGAGTGGACCCTTCCTCGCCCGACGATTGCTCCGGTAGTTGGAGGGCGCTCTGGGACTCGGCATACCTGTACGTACTAATCGATGTCAATGATGAAGCTTTGGTGCAAGATTCAGACCCGACCACGGGATGGTACGATGACCGTATTGAGGTTTTTATCGACGGGGACAACAGCAAAGATGATTCTTATGATATGAAGAATGACTATCAGTACTGCTTTCGGTGGAACCACGGAGAGGTAGAAACACCACACGAGCACTATTTTCGTGCCACACCTCACCCTGCGGGTAGCAGCCTGGAGGGCGTGGAATACGCGGTGGTTACGACCGATGATGGGTATCTCTTTGAAATCGCGCTGCCGTGGTTGACTATGATAGGTGAGCCATCACAACTGGGTCAGTTAATCGGGATTGACGTAATGATTGACGACGATGACGACGGTGGTGATCGAGACACGCAAATCAGCTGGTATACAGAGATTCCCAGCCCCCACGTTCCCAGTAAGTGGGGAACCGCTTTGCTTGTACTTGGGGCCGACAAGGAGGCAGTTAACCCTGACCCGACAGATGGGCAGCCAGGGGTGCCCCGAGATGCCATCCTCCACTGGACCCCGGGTAAATATGCTGCCAAGCATAATGTGTACTTCGGAACGGTTTTCAACGATGTCAACCAGGCCAGCACAGCCGATCCACGGGGCGTATTGGTCAGTGAGAGTCAGGATGGTACTACTTATGATCCTTCCGTTCTCGAACTCGCCCGGACGTATTACTGGCGGGTCGATGAAGTCAATGCTCCGCCCGACTCGACAGTCTATAAAGGCAACGTCTGGAGTTTTACGACAGTCAACTTCATTGTTGTGGACGATTTTGAGTCCTACAATGACCTTGACCCCACTGACCTTGGGAGCAACAGGATATTTCTGACCTGGCTGGACGGACTTGACCAGCCGACAAACGGATCTATCGTCGGTTATGCTGATCCTCCTTTTGCCGAGCAGAATATCGTTCACAGCGGCGAGCAGTCTATGCCGTTCTACTACGACAACACCAGTACAGCAACCTATTCAGAAGCCCAACGTACGTTTATTCCCGCGCAGGATTGGACCAGGGAAGGCGTTGACTCCTTAACGCTGTGGTTCAGGGGCCATCCGGCGTATGTCGGCGGCTTCGTAGAGGCGCCGGCCGGCACCTATACGATGACCGCCTCGGGCACGGATATCTGGGCTAACTCCGATGAGTTCCACTTCGCTTACAAGGAGCTCTCCGGCGCCGGGTCGATTATAGCAAAGGTCGAGAGCGTGGAGAACACGGACCCGTGGGCCAAGGCCGGCGTGATGATTCGTGATACGCTTGAGGCGGACTCAAGAAACGCCGCAGTGCTGGTTACCCCTGAAAACGGGGTCAGGTTCCAGTATCGTAGCACCGCCGGCGGCAACACAAGCAGGTATTTCGCCGAGGGCATTACCGCTCCTCAGTGGGTCAGATTAGAGCGTACAACAGGTGGACTTGTCCGGGCCTTTTATTCGGCGGACGGCAGCACGTGGACGCTGTTGAATATGACAGTAGTGAGCATGGATATGCCTGTGTACATAGGCT
>CAYGBH010000389.1:0-4192 GCA_964348055.1 uncultured Pirellulales bacterium | reverse complement strand
TCCAATCCATCGGAGGCAAGAATCTTGGCGAACTCAAATTGGGCCAGGGCCGGAGGCGAGCCGGCAGTAAAGTTCAACACACCGACGGCGGCCAGGACAACGAACATCGAGGTCTGAATTCGATTATTAAACATCAGATGGCATCTCTTTCTGCTGTTGTGAGCACCCTCCTGAGCAGCCGGCTGTTGAGATTTGTTCTCAAGTACACTTTCGTCAGTTCTTCCGACTTGTTAATTTCAGCAGCGTATCTGATAGGACTTTTCTGGCATCATACACAACACTGCTGTCGTGCTGGTTGTTCAAAACGCGGTCGACCTGGCGTTCGAGCGTCTCCTGCGCCGTCCTTGCCATTTTCGGGTCTTTTGTTTTGTTAATTGCCTGCTGTAATTCATAAAGATACTGATAATCTTCAACTCCCTCACGCCATGCCTCCCAGCGCCGGGAAGAAACAATATTTTCGGCAAGTTTGCCCACAGGGCTCGTCTGGGCCCCATAGACAACACCGTAATAACCACGCGGCTTCAGAGTATCATCCCAGGGAACAGCAACGTTTTTGTAATTAAGTCCGTCGTGATAAACCCAAAATCCCGCCCCGGTTTGGCCTCGTTTGAAGGCGCGCCATGGCATAAGGCGGTAATACGAATAAGGGTCTTTGGCCTTCCCAGGCCCCAAACATTCATACGTCCAGACTTTCCTTCCGAAACCCTTTATCATCTGGAGCCATTTCGGGTATCGTACACAGTGACTATCCTGAAGGCACCATATATCAATAAGCGCCCGAAATCGCATAAACTGTTTCGGGCCTTTGCCAAAAGAGTTGGCATACAATCTGATTTTCGGGTCTATGCTTTTCACAAGCCTAGCAAACTCATAATATTCATCACACAAACTCTCGTCAAAAGGATGCAGCGCCCATCTATCATAGCCGAGGCCGACATCTTTTAGATGCGCTACCAGCTTTTTCAACCATGATGAAAAGGCGGCCTTCCAGCTCGGTGTCATCCATCTCCCGAATCGGCCGAAGTCCTTTTTATCACTTCTAAAGTTGAGAAAAAGCAGGTATGTCCTGGCATAATTATGAGTCTGAATAACTCTGTCCATCTTCGTAAAGTCCGGCTCCCGGAAAACGCCGGGCCGGTCGGACGCCGACCTCGGAAAAGGTATGTCGCCTACATCTATAAAGCAAACGTTGATACGATGGCTGTAAAAGTCTCTCGCGGTCTCTGACATAGAAGCAACTCTGTAACAGCCCCAGTTGCACGTACTAAGGGCAAAATTCTCAGGAAACTCTTTTTTCTGAACCTCCAGGGCGACCGCAATGCTTTCTATTGGCAGAGACTCAGCTCCGCGCGAACCCTGCACCTTCTCCTTCGAGGTCTTTGCTGAAATGCCAATCGCCCCTTTATAGCTGCCGGCAGTCAGCGTCGGGTTAAATACCGTTAACCATATTTGTGTCAGCTCGCCCGGCTGCAAAGTAAAGGGACGTTCTGCTTGCAAGACAAGGGCGTCGGCTATTGAGCCGACCGTACTGCCTTTAACATATATCGCCCTTCTGACTGTAAACGTTCTGTTACTGTCTACTTTCTTGCCGTCAGGGCCCATCAAGGGCGAAATGGAAACAGCCGTTGTAATCACCTCATCAGAGCAGTTTACAATGTTAAATGCAGCCGACTCGTATTCGTTCTGCCACAATCGAATATCCATTTGGTTCCCGCGAAGCGGGGCCCCTTTAATGTCACCACGAAGGAGCATGTCTTTTTCAAACACAATCTCCATCGGGTTTGCCGGCAGGCACACAAACGGCTTTTCGTACACCGCTTTATATATTCCGGCCCGAATTACACCCAACTGTCTTCTTATGCCAAGCAGTTCATTGGCTGGACATATCTTGTTTGTTGGCATATCCACTTTCTCAGCCAGTATTTTGAGCTGAGTCAGGATTTCCTCACTCACTTCACTGGGCAGTTTCGAGCGATTCTCCTTAACACTTTTGACCGTTGCGGCAGCGTTTTCGCTCAACTGCACGTAATCTTCGATTCTCTTTAATAGCTCCTTGGAAGTCTCGAACACTTCAAGGTTATTGCGCAATTGAGTCTTCTTTGCGCCCGAAAGCGATTCCCCGAATACCTCTACTTCGTCAAGAAATACGTAACGCTGTTTTGGTTTAATTACCAGCTTGACATATCGCCCGGCGGCATTGATATTTTCGGCCTTGAGTGTTCGCGGAATGCCGCGGTACCCGGAGCCTCGCACATTTTGTAATTCCTTACTACTTATCAATCCGGCAAACCGAAACACTCGGCCATCGTTACTCAGCAGCACAGCGGCGAATTCGGGAAACTCCACGTCCGCCCGACCTCCTCCGACAGTGTGGAGCCGTACCTCATAGACAGCAGACCGTTGGCCAAGGTCTATCACAATTTCCACAACCGGCTCGGCCTTCTCCCAGCCGACGGTACTTTTCTTCGTCCATTGACTTCCGAATGTCCTGCCATCGGTCAGTTGAATTACATCAGAGCCGTCAGTACACAGACGATAATTAGGCTTCGGCGAAAATTTACAAGCCTTACGCAGCGCAAGATTTTCCGCGGCACTTACCGGCTTGCAGGTGTACAACAATAACAACAGTATAAAGAGTCGTTTGAACATGCTCGATGCTTGATACTCGATACTCGAGGCTCGCATAAATGGTAAGCAGCTAAATGTTGAGTGGTGAGTAGTAGTTAATCAACCAACCACCAATTAACTAATCCGGCCGGCTGTCTTATGCTTTTGATACCAGTCTATTGTCGCCTTGAGCCCTTCATCGAATGGGGTTTTTGCCTCAAAGCCGAAGTATTTCTTGGCCCTTGATACATCCAGACGCCGCCTCGGCTGGCCGTCCGGCTTGGAGCTGTCCCAGCGAATTTCGCCGGTAAAGCCCGTAAGCTCTGCAATCTTTTCAACAAGCTCCTTAATCGTTATTTCAAACCCGGCACCGATATTGACCGGCTCGGCGCCGTTGTAATGCTCCGTTGCCAGCAGGATACCCTCAGCGGCATCGGCAACGTAAATAAACTCGCGCGAAACATTACCTGTCCCCCAGCAGTCAATATGGTCCGCACCACTATCAATCGCATCAACGCATTTCTTTATCAGCGCCGGTATCACATGACTGCTGGCAGGGTCGAAATTGTCACCAGGGCCGTAGAGATTTACCGGAAGCAGAAATATCGAATTAAAGCCGAACTCGGCCCGGTAAGACTGGGACTGAACCAGCAGCATTTTTTTGGCCAGCCCGTAGGGTGCATTGGTTTCCTCCGGATATCCGTTCCAGAGGTCCTGTTCCTTAAACGGTACTGGCGTAAATTTTGGATATGCGCAAACCGTTCCAATCGCAACAAACTTTTCAATGTTCGCTACCCTGCCCTGCTCTATGAGCTGAACGCCCATCATTAAATTCTTGTAGAAAAACTCGCCCGGATGTTCGCGATTGGCGCCGATTCCGCCCACAATCGCCGCCAGGTGAATAACAATATCCGGCTTCATATCATCATACATCCGAACAATATCATCTATGTTGACCAGGTCATAGTCTTCAATCTTCGGTACAAGGATGTTCTTACAGCGGCGTTTTCGCAGCCCTTCGGTAACACAGCCGCCCAGGAAGCCGGCGCCGCCGGTAACCACAACTCGCCTTTTCTCGAAAAAATCACTCATGATTTTGCTTTTTCATGCTCTTTGACAATCTTCTCACGCTCGGCGATTTTCATATCGGCATCGGCCATCATTTTCACAAGCTCTCCAAATGTCACCTTGGGCTTCCACTTGAGAACCCTTCTTGCTTTGCTCGCGTCACCCTCCAGGTAGTCAACTTCGGTCGGCCTAAAATATCGCGGGTCGATTTCAACATACTTCTGCCAATCCAAATCAAGATAGCTGAAAACTTCCTTCACAAATTCTCTGACCGAATGGCTTTCGCCTGTTGCCACAACGTAATCGTCTGGTTTGTCCTGCTGAAGCATAAGCCACATCGCTTCAACATAATCGCCCGCGAATCCCCAGTCTCGTCTTGCGTCCAGATTGCCCAAGTAGAGCTTGTCCTGCAGGCCCAATTTAATCCGCGTCGCAGCTCGTGTAATTTTTCTCGTAACAAATGTCTCGCCGCGCCTCGGCGACTCGTGATTAAACAAAATTCCGTTACATGCAAACA
>CAYGBH010000388.1:0-4202 GCA_964348055.1 uncultured Pirellulales bacterium | reverse complement strand
CCGCCTCGGCTTTTTCGACAATGAGATTGAAGCGGCCAAGGCTTATGACAAGGCCGCGAAGAAATATCACGGCGAATTCGCCAACCTGAATTTTCCTGCACCTTCTGTCATTGCGAGTCCGCCGAAGGCAGACGTGGCAATCTCCAATCCTACCTTCCGTCATTCCGAGTGCGAGAGCCTGCCCTGAATAAGCCGAAGCCCTGAGCGAAGTCGAAGGGGCAGTCGAATGGGAGGAATCCAAAAATATTTAGCCCACTTATTTATTTGGGTTTTTCTTATCTGCTTCGAAGAATTTCTGATTGACTTTTGCCTTCACAGCCGATTAATATATGCACGGTAAAAGGACAATAAGTGGGAGGAACAAAAATGTGCAAGACTTGTGGCTGTAGAACAAAAAAGAAAAAGAAAGCCAGGAAAAAAACCAAAAAGAAAAAGAAATAACAACTCTGGCTTGGACACAAACTAATCAATATCGCAGATCCGCCTGTGGCGGAATCATATCAAACGCGGCCGCGCACCGAAGCAGGGAATGTGCCGTCTCCAAAAATTCTTAGGTATGCCGTCACTACAAATGGGATTGCCTTTCCAAACCGGATTCCTCCACTTCGGCCCACTTACGGTGGACCTCCGGTCGGAATGACAGAGCCCCTTTTGTCATTCCTCCACCCTCTGTCGTCCATCACCGCCACAGCTTAAAAGTAATCCTCGCCGCTATGCTCGTCAGCCAATATTGAAGTAGGACCAAAAAGGCACCGCCTACAACTGCTATTGCAAAATACACCGGCGCCGTAAACGTAAACGACAAATACGGCGCCTCGAATGTCGAGCCTATCATTCCGCCTATCGCTCCCCAAAAGGTAATCAAACAGCAGACCATTACCATTGCAGCAGAGCAAAAAACAGCAGTCTTTTTAAATGCCTGTTTGCGTGTTTGTTCGTCAGCGGTTGCAAAGTGCATCCTCCTGGCGATATAAACACCTGCAACTATCCCCAGCGCGAAGTTCAAAATCGGAACGCCCATGCACATACCCAGCACAAACACCGAGTAGAACAGGTAAAGCGCAATAAAGATTTTGCTGTTCATCTGATAGGCTTTAGTTATACAGCTTTTAACAAATAGACAATCGATAATCAGGCCAACGACCAGTCCGGCCAACGCCCAGTAAGCAATGCCCTTTTCCTCAAGAAATATGACATTTACAAAACCGGCTGCAGCAACACAAAGCAGCACCGGCAGAAAGCCGAAGAACATACCTAGTATTAGAGATTCGACCTTACTCATAACTTTTGTATCTCGTGAAGCGTATCTCGCATTGAGCCCGCCACGCCTGACGGAAGCGTGCTTTACAGCATCGGTGGACTTCCGCTTCTCTCCAGCATCGAGAATCGGTCATTAATAATCAATAATCAATTATTACGATGTCTTCTGGGATTGCGATGACGTCGCGGTGTTTCGGGCCGAGACTCTTGCGAATTTCAGAACTGTGTTTACCCACAAGGGCCTTTAGTTGAGTGCTTCCTAAATTTGTCACGGCTTTGGCCCTGTCGTTTAGCATAACGACCGAACCGGCCTCGAATGAGCCTTGAACGGAGACTACACCAATGGGCAGAAGGCTTTTCCGATTCCTGATAGCCACCATTGCGCCGTCATCGATAAATATTGTCCCGGCCGGGCTGCTGTTTAGAATCCATCTTGCGCGGTTGCTGAGCTTTCGCTTTGGCATAAAGACCGTGCCGATCTCTTCGCCGGCGATGATTCGGCCGATGACATTTTTCAATCTGCCGTTGGCCAGGACTATTCGGCAGCCGGCGTTGGAGGCTATCTTTGCGGCTTCAATCTTGGTTTTCATTCCGCCGGTGCCGTGCTCGCTGCCTTTGCCTCCGGCGGTCCGCATAATATCATCTGTTATCTCGAAAACGGCGGGTATCGGCCGGGCATCGGCGAACTTTCGCGGATTCTTATCGTAAAGGGCGTCGATGTCACTGAGCATAATCAGAAGGTCGGCGTCGATTTTACTGGCGACCAGGGCGCTGAGCTTGTCGTTATCGCCGAAGGCCGAGCCGATTTCATCGGTGCTGACAGAGTCGTTCTCGTTGAGTACCGGCACAGCGGACAGCTTGAGCAGTGTCTCGATGGAGTTGCGAAGGTTCAGGTAGGTTTTTCTGTTGTTTAGCACTTCGGCTGTCAGTAAGACCTGAGCGACCGTGACGCCGTAGCGCAGAAACGATTTTCGCCACTCTGCCATCAGGAGCGGCTGTCCGATAGCCGCACAGGCCTGCCGCATTTTTATATCCCGTGCCTTCTCGGCATCCAGCTGCCCGAGCCCCATCCCGATAGCACCGGAAGTGACGATGACGACCTGCCTGCCGGTCTTGAGCAGAGAATTTATTTGAGCGGCGATTCTGCTGACATAGGCGGTGTCCACACCGCTATTTTTCGTCAGAATATTGGTGCCGATTTTTACAACTATTCGCTTTGCTTTACTAAAGTCCCGCATGATTCGTCGCTCGTAGCTCGTTTCTCGTGGTTTGTTCGATCCACTAACCACTAATCTCTAATTCACTACTTCACTAATTCTCTAATCTCTTGTGCGTGAATTTTTTTTTTGCGCCGTCGCCGGAATAATCCGCGACGATCTGACCAGTGCCCAGCAGCTTCCATTTGTAAATCACGAGGCCCTCCAGACCAACGGGGCCGCGGGCGTGTATCTTATTGGTGCTGATACCCACTTCGGCGCCAAGGCCGTAGCGAAAGCCATCGCTAAAACGAGTGCTGCAGTTCCAGAATACGTTCGCAGAATCGACCAGGTCCATAAATTTATTTGCCTTTTCTTTGCTGTTAGTAACAATTGCGTCAGTATGCGCGGAACTGAAGTGGTTAATATGCTCGATGGCTTCATCGAGACCGGCCACGACTCTTATCGAAAGGATATAATCCAGATATTCGGTTGACCAGTCCTGCTCGGTTGCCGGCTCGACGTTTATTATTGAAGCAGTCTTGTCGCAGCCGCGTAATCGCACACCTTTCTGTTCCAGAGCGGCTTTGACCTTCGGCAAAAACGCTTCTGCGATTCGGCCATCGACGAGCAGAGTCTCCACCGCGTTGCAGACCGCAACGTACTGGCACTTGGAATCGACCGCGATATCCACAGCCATATCCAAATCGGCATCACTGTCCACATAAATGTGGCATATACCGTCCGCGTGGCCGAGGACGGCTATGTTCGTATTGTCCATAATATAACGAACAAAATCATTCGAACCGCGAGGGATGACCAGGTCAATGTACCGGTCCATTCCTAACATATCGGCCACGTCCTGGCGTGTTTCGAGTAGCTGAATCCATCCTGTGGGCAAGCCAGCTTTTTCGCTCGCTTTGGAAATGACATCGGTCAGGATTCTGTTGGTCCGGGCAGCTTCGCTTCCACCTTTCAGCAGGACTGCGTTGCCACTTTTCAAGCACAGCGTTGATATCTGCACCAGAGCGTCCGGCCGGGATTCAAAAACAACACCGATAACACCGATCGGACAATTGACCTTGTAAAGTTCGAGTCCCTCATCGAGCTCGGTGGCGGTGATTGTTTTGCCCACGGGGTCGTTGAGCTTGATTAAGCTATCGATGCCAGCACAAACGTCAGTTATTTTGCCTTCGTCAAACTTCAGGCGCTTCAGTAAAGGCACAGCCAGATTGTTTTTCTCGGCGGCGGCCAGGTCCTCTTTGTTGGCTGAGACTATTTCGGCGCTGTGCTGCTTCAGGGCTTCGGCAACCCAGGCCAGGGCATTATTTTTTACGTCGGTCTTGACCGCTGCCAACCGAATCGAGGCCGACTTGGCTGCTGCAGCTATTTCGGCAATACTCATTTTCAATTTACCTATTGACTATTTACCATTGACTATTTAGTATTTATCGTCAAAGTATAGATAATCGATAATCGATAATCAATAACCAATTGTATTGCGGGTGTAGCTTAGTGGTAAAGCACCAGCCTTCCAAGCTGGCTAGGTGGGTTCGATTCCCATCACCCGCTTTTTATTGAAAACAAAGAGGAGAAGAGAGGATATCAGGAAGGCATAAGGGTAATTTTTCATGTTGATTGGATGGTGCTTTTGGCTGGATTGTGCCAGCTAAAGGAGAGAAAAAATAGCCTGCCCAGCCGTAGCTCTCACACGGCTGGGTAACTATTCCTATTTCTTTATTATTT
>CAYGBH010000387.1:0-4202 GCA_964348055.1 uncultured Pirellulales bacterium | reverse complement strand
CAATCCCTGAACAACTTCAAAAAAGAAGCGGTTAACACAAAATATATTACTCAAATCAAGGAAGCTCCTTCCGGAGTAGCTCTAATTACTGTCGATGGCGCCGGCAACAACGTAATTGTGGTAGCACCTGGGGCTAATCGAATGTTGTTCCCTGATGATGTTAAAAAAGCCGAGCCGGACATTTCCTCATCGGGTGCGCTGGTCGCCCAGCTCGAAATTCCGTTGGAAACAGTTGAATGCGCCGCCCAATTGGCAAACGATTCGGGTGTACCTTTTATCTTAGACCCTGCTCCAGCCCAAAAACTCAGTCCCAAACTTCTCAAAATGGTAGATGTCCTGACACCAAACGAAACAGAAGCTCAGATTCTCACCGGCATAGAAGTAACGTCGAATAAAGATTCGGCCCGTGTGGCGTCCGAAAATTTGTTAGAATGCGGAGCCAAAGCAGTTATTCTAACTATGGGGGCCAACGGCTTTTTGCTGGCCACCAATGATAGAACAGAATTCGTTCCTGCTGTAAAGGCCGATGCCGTCGATGCTACAGCGGCGGGAGATGCTTTTACCGGGGCTCTGGCATTTGGTCTGGCCGGGGGCCGGAAGCTTTTCGATGCCGCTTCGTTTGCCAATTATGTGGCGGCTCTGTCCGTTACCAAAATGGGAGCACAATCTTCCATGCCTACTGCAGAAGAGGTAGAGAGTTTTATGAAAGAAAGCTCTGCTCAAGGAGTAAATAATGAGAAAATGTAACAGCTCGGTTATAAGTGTTTTTATCTTCTATATTCTGATTTTTTTTGTCTTACCGGTCGGCTGTAAGCAGCGTAAGGCGGACAAGCCGAGAATCGCTTTGATAATGAAGTCTTTGGCTAACGAATTTTTTAAGACTATGGAAGAAGGCGCCCGGTCACATCACAAAGAGCACGCCGAGGAGTATGACCTTATAGCGGTCGGCATCAAGAATGAGCAGGACGTAGCCAGGCAAATCGACCTCGTTGAAACGATGGTTGCTCAAGGGGTGGACGCGATAGTGATTGCACCGGCCGACTCCAAGGCGCTGGTGCCTGTATGTAAGCGGGCAATGCAGGCAGGGATTATCGTTGTCAACATTGACAACAAATTCGATGCCGCCGTTCTGGCGGACCAGGGTGTTAAAATTCCTTTCGTAGGGCCGGACAACCGCAAAGGGGCAAGACTTGCCGGCGAATACCTGGCGACCAGACTGACTGAGGCCGACAAAGTGGCAATCATCGAAGGTGCGCCCAACGCATTCAACGGGATTCAGCGCAAGCTCGGCTTCGAGGACGCGATGAAGACTGGGGGGATGAACATCGTCAGCTCCCAATCGGGCTACTGGGAGATGGCCAAGGCCAACCAATGTGTCTCGGCTATTGTTACTGAGTATGCCGACCTTAAGGCTGTTCTTTGTGCCAATGACAGCATGGCCCTTGGTGCCATAGCGGCAATTAAGGCCGCAGGCAAGTCCGACGATATCCTGGTCATCGGCTTTGATAACATCTCGGCGGTGCAAAGACTGCTCAAGGAAGGAAAAATTCTGTGCACGGTCGACCAACATGCCGACAAATTAGCCCTATACGGCATCGAGTATGCCCTTGAGATGCTCAAAGGAAAGGGCACGCCCTCGGACAGGGAAACGCCAGTTGAACTCATTACAGTGGAAACCCTTAAATGACACCTGCGACGAGACAAACAATCTTTACAGCCTCCGGCATCAGCAAGTCGTTTCCGGGCGCGCAGGCACTTTCTGCGGTGGACTTCGACTTGAGAGAAGGCCAAGTCCATGCCCTGGTAGGTGAAAACGGTGCCGGCAAGAGCACATTGATACACATCATAGCCGGCGTAGAGACTCCGGACTCAGGCCGGATGCAGCTACACGGGCAGCGGTATCAGCCGGACGGCAGAGCAGATGCCGAAGCACACGGTATCCGTATGGTAATGCAGGAGCTGCATCTTATTGCCAACCTCAGTGTTGCCGAAAACATATTTATCGAGAAACTGCCCAGCAGGTTCGGGATTGTTGACTATAAAAAGCTCAACCGCACCGCAAGGGAAATTACCAAGCAGGTAGGGCTTGAGGATATTGACCCCGGCGTGCCCGTAAGATTTCTGGGGGTTGGGCAGCAGCAGATGGTCGAGATAGCCGCAGGGCTGTCACGGCGCTGCCGGATTCTGGCCCTAGACGAGCCGACCGCATCGCTTACCGACCGGGAGATAGAGCTCCTTTTCGCCCAAATCAGGAAACTAAAGGCCGAAGGGGTCGGCATCATCTATATCTCGCACCGCATCGAAGAAGTCATGCGCATAGCGGACCGAGTCACGGTGCTAAGAGACGGAAAGGTCATCTCAACTAATCCGACAAGCGAGGTGAGCGTCAGCGATATTATTCGTATGATGGTTGGACGTGATTTAGAGCACGAGCAGCCTCGGCGGACCAGCGCAGCAGGCCAGGCAGCTCTTCGTGTTGTCGGACTTACCGTCGGTGACAAGGTCAAAGATGTCAGCTTTGAGGTTCGCCGGGGCGAGATTCTGGGTGTCGCGGGGCTTATGGGCTCCGGCCGGACCGAGATAATGCGCGCCCTGTTCGGAGCAGACCGCGCCGACAGCGGCGATATATATTTGTATGGAGCAAGCGAACCGGTCAAAATACGTAAGCCCCGCGATGCGGTACGCAACGGCATCGCTTTTCTTACCGAGGACCGTAAGGAGCAGGGGCTTTTCCTGCCTTTATCGGTCCGTATGAACATCTCGCTGACGCGACTGCGCGATGTCAGCCGGTTGGGCTGGATAAATACATCCGAAGAGCGGTCCTTAGCTGACCGGTACATCGATACACTGGCGGTGCGCTGCTCATCGGCCGAGCAGAGAGTCAGTGAATTAAGCGGTGGCAACCAGCAGAAAGTAGTCATCGCAAAATGGATATACAGAAACTGCGATATTCTTATCTTTGATGAACCCACGCGGGGCATTGACGTCGGAGCCAAGTTTGAAATATATCGCATGCTGGCAGAGCTGGCGGAAAAACGAAAGGCCATTATTTTTGTTTCATCGGACCTGAAGGAGCTTATGGCCATCTGTGACCGCATTATAGTAATGTCGGCAGGCCGTCTCGCAGCGGCATTCGACCACGGCCAATGGAGCCAAGAAAAAATAATGTCTGCCGCCTTTAGCGAATACGTAAGGTGAGCACCAGCCTTCCCCCATGCTTTCTGCGAAAGCAGAAATGGGTGCTGAGGCCAGAGCAAGAGAAGTCATATGCTAAGAACACTGAAAAAGCCAATAGCGGAGCTGCCGGCTTTTGTTACGGACTACCTCGGCATGGGCCTTGCCCTTGCGGTTCTGCTGGTCATATTTGGCCTTCTCGCCGAAAATTTCTTTACCCTTAGAAACTTCAAGACGATTGCCAGCCAGATACCGGACATAACGATTGTCGCTGTGGGTATGACTTTTGTATTAATAATCGCCGGGATAGACCTGTCCGTAGGGTCGGTGCTGGCTTTGTCGGGAGCGGTGTTCGCCGTTTGCCTGGTTCGATTCAATTTGCCGCTTCCAGCTGCAATCGCTGCATGCTTTGTAGTAGGCATCCTCTGCGGCACCGTCAACGGTCTGGTAGTCATACGGTGGAACCTGCCGCCTTTTATCGTTACATTAGGGATGCTGGAAATTGCGCGGGGTGCGGCATACCATGTGACCGATTCGGAGACCATTTATATCGCCGAGCTTGCAGAAGTAATCAGGGACACCTCGGTTCTCTGGCTGCCGCTTCCATTTGTTATCGCTGTTTTGATTGTGGTCATCGGGCAGCTGGTGCTTTCGCGTAGCGTTTTCGGGCGCTATTTGATAGCAATTGGCACAAACGAAGAGGCTGTCCGCCTGTCAGGAATTGATCCGCGTCCGCTTAAATTGGGGGTCTTTGTCCTGTGCGGTTTTTTGACATCCGTAGCGGCGGTGATACAAACGGCGCGATTTTCATCGCTGGATCCGAATACCGGCGAAGGTCTGGAGCTTCAAGCCATCGCTGCGGTGGTCATCGGAGGTACGAGCCTTATGGGCGGCCGCGGGTCCGTGGTAAGCTCATTCTTCGGCGTGCTTATTATTGCGGTCTTAGGTACCGGTTTGGCTCAAATCGGAGCGGGGGAACCAACTAAACGTATCATCACAGGCTGCGTTATTGTGGCAGCCGTTATCCT
>CAYGBH010000386.1:0-4204 GCA_964348055.1 uncultured Pirellulales bacterium | reverse complement strand
TGGCGGATGCGGCTGTCGACCTCATCGATTCATTTTATGCAATTGCCTATCGAACAGGCGTGTGAGCGAATCGCGAAGCTGGGCTTCGAGGCCATCGACATCTGGTCGGCCCACCAGGGCTGTCCCCACCTCGACGATGTGGCCAAGCGCCTCGGGTCGGACGGCCTCAAAAAACTGCTGGCAAAGCACAATCTAAAACTCTTAGCCTTTTCGGTTTATAAGGGCGGCTACACCCGTTATGCGGAACTGCTGGGCGCGGCTGGCGGTGGTGTGGCCATTCGAGGCAGTGGCCCACCCTGTAAGCCTGAAGAATTGACCGCTCGGATGCGCAAGTTTATCGAAGAACTCAAGCCTTTGGTTGAACTGGCAGAGAAACACAACTCTTATCTCGCCATCGAAAACCACGGCAGGGCGCTACTTTGCTCCCTTGATTCGCTCAAGGCATTTGTCGACGTTAACACATCACCGAGGTTAGGTATTGCACTGGCGCCGTATCATATCCAGACGCTCAAGGCTTCGGTGCCGGAGGCGATTCGTATTTGTGAAAGGCAACTTTTCTTCTTTTACGCCTGGCAGCACTATCCGGGCCCGAAGCAGCTTCCCGGTATCGGCACTACGGATATGACGCCCTGGATACGAGCCCTTGCGGGGATTCGATACCGCGGATACGTCAATCCATTCATGCACGGGCACCCGGAACCCGATGTGATGACGGCCAATCTGACCAAATCGCGTGATTATCTCAGGGCGTGCTATAAGAAAGTGAATTTTGAAGCATGAAATATATTCGATAACAAGAACTCAAGTTAAGAAATGAGGAGATTACTATGGAGCAAAAACAACAGCAAGCTGGTAATGCGAATGACCTGACGCGGCGGAAGTTTATGCGCGACGGCGTAGCAGCTGCAGCAGGTCTGGCTGCAGGTCTCGGTGCTGTGGGCAGTCAGAGCGCCTATGCCGACGGGATCATGGAGAACACCCGCAGTTACAATCCGGAAATGAAGTATCGGCGACTCGGAAAGACCGGCCTTTGGATTTCTGAAGTTTGTCTGGGAGGACATTGGAAGCGCGTTGATAAGATGATACCGGGCCTATTTAAGGGCAAGGGCTGGCTTACCGCAGACCTGGATGACCCGGGCTTCAAGAAGAACCGTCGCGACGTGGTGACTCGATGCATCGAGCGAGGCATCAACTATATTGATGCCTGCACGAAGCAGGAGATCCTGGCTTATTCCGAGGCCCTCAGAGGAAGACGTGATGCGATGTACCTCGGTTTCTCATGGTATCAGGAGGAGATGCGAAGAGAGCCGTACCGCACGACGAAGGCGCTGCTGGGTACCCTCGATAAGGGCATGCGCGAGGCGAAGCTCGATTACGTAGACCTCTGGCGGATTACCATGCACGAACAGAGTGGCCGGCATACCAAGGCTGAAGTGGATGAGATGATGAGAGCTCTCGAAAAGGCCAGGAAACAGGGTAAGTGCCGGATGTGTGGCTTTTCGTCACACGACCGTCCGCATATTAAATGGATGATCGAGACCTACCCCGAGGTTGTTCAGGTTGTTGTGACACCTTACACAGCCAGAAGCAAGGAACTGCAAAAGGAAAGCCTCTTCAATGCGATAAGGGAGTATAATGTGGGCTTCTTTGGTATTAAACCGTTTGCAAATACAACGCTTTTCAAAGGCGACAGTTCGCTCGATAGTCCTATGCGTGAAGAAGATGATCGGTTGGCCCGTAATGCTATCCGCTATATCCTCTGCAACCCAACCATCACGGCTCCTATCCCCGGCCTGATCAATACCCATCAGGTGGACAATGTCGCAAGGGCCGTCAAGGAACGCCACGAGCTCGACGTTGCCGAGGCGAAGGAACTTAAAGAGGCTATGGACGAGGCGTGGGCTAAGCTGCCTGCCAATTACCAGTGGCTAAAAGACTGGGAATACGTCTAACAGTCCGCACCATTGAACCTGCTCAGAATCCTGACGAAACAATCCAAGACGCAAACAAGAATTTGGAAAATGAAGGTTGCAAAAGCAAGGACAGCAAAATCAGTTGGGTTTGCAATGAGCAGTTTGCTGCTGATTTTAGCAGCAAACTGCTCATTTGATAGAGCGCCCATAGACAAGTCCTCCGGCAAGCCGGTCGAAGAAGCTCCGATTGAACAGCAGGCCGCAGCTGAGTCCGCTGCCGAGCAGGCCGAACAAGAGATCTTTGTCGCCAATCCATTTTGCGCCGCGTGTCACTACGGCTTTGACGATGAAGAGCTTGCCCTTAACCATAAGTTGGCGGGCATCGGCTGCGAAAGGTGCCACGGCGAGTCCGAACGTCACCGCAGCGATGAAAATAACATCACACCGCCTGAGATTATGTACCCCAAAGCGAGGATAAATCCGACCTGCATGATGTGCCACCCCAGAGGCGAGATCAACCACGTCAGAGACCACGAACCACTGCTTGCCGGCGCTAAAACTATCTTTGACCAGGAAACTGCCAGCCGGGAGATATACTGCACCGACTGTCACGCCAAGCGCCACCGCATCAACGTACGCACCATCCGGTGGAACAAGGCAACCGGTGAGCTGCTGGAATAGTAAGTGTTTCCGCATGCCGGCAGCACCGGCCGTCATCAAGCATGCCTTCAGTCTCGTTTCACACAACAGACCCCGTATTGTCTTTGTATTTCTCGCGAAGTTTTTTCAGTTCGACCTTTAGCTCTCTTACGACATCCGCGTATGTCGGATTGCTATACACATTATTCAACTCGTTCGGGTCTTCCGCGAGATCGTAAAGCTCCCACTCATCGATGTCGTTGTAGAAGTGTATCAGCTTGTAACGTTTGGTCCGCACTCCGTAGTGTCGTTTTACGCTGTGTACGGCTGGATACTCGTAGTAGTGATAGTACATCGAGGTCCGCCAATCTCTGGGTGTCCTGCCCCGCAGCACGTTGCGCATGGATCGGCCCTGCATATCATCCGGTCTGGGAACGCCGGCAAAATCCAAAAACGTGGGGGCAAAATCAAGGTTCAGAACAATGTCGTTGTTTATCGAGTCGGCCTTTACTTCCTTCGGATACCGCACCAGCAGCGGCATGCGCAGCGATTCTTCATACATAAACCGCTTATCGAACCAGCCGTGGTCGCCCAAGTAGAAGCCCTGGTCGGCGGTGTAAGCCACGACGGTATTCTCAGCCAGGCCCGAGGCGTCAAGATAATCGAGGAGCCGGCCGACGTTATCATCAACCGAGGCAATACATCGCAGGTAGTCTTTGATATATCTCTGATATTTCCAGCGGATCAGGTCCTTGCCCTGCAGATTTGCCTTGCGGAAGGCTTCGTTTTTAGGTTCGTACGCCGCGTCCCAGAGCTTCCTCTGCTTGGCTGTCAGGTTTTTGGGGGCAACGAATTTTAGGTCTCTATTGTTCATTGTTTTTTCAATGCTCATGTCCTGTTCTTTAGCAGCTCTTCCGCGGTTGGAGTAATCGTCGAACAGCGTCTCCGGCTCCGGTATGGTGACATCGTCATACATTGTCAGGTGTTTGGGGCCCGGCTCCCACTGCCGGTGCGGGGCCTTATGGTGATACATTAAACAGAATGGCTTCTCGCCGGAGCGCTCTTTGAGCCATCTAAGACAGTGATCGGTAATAATATCAGTAGTGTACCCGGTATATGTTTTTCGCTGGCCCATCTCGATCATAATCGGGTTATAGTACCTTCCCTGGCCGGGCAGAACGTTCCAGTAGTCGAAGCCCGTCGGGTCTGTTTTGAGATGCCATTTGCCGATGATAGCGGTTTCGTAACCGGCCCCTTGCAGCAGCTTGGGGAAGGTCTGCTGACTGCCGTCGAACTTCAGCCGGTTATCGGTGACGCCATTGATATGGCTGTATTTGCCGGTCAGGATTACTGCCCGGCTGGGCGCGCAGATGGAATTCGTACAGAAGCAGTTATCGAAGCGCATACCTTCTTCGGCGAGTCGGTCGAGGTTTGGCGTCTTGTTGATTTTACTTCCGTAGCAGCTCAGGGCGTGCGAGGCGTGGTCGTCGGTCATAATAAATATGATATTTGGCTGTTTTCTTCCCGTGAGTTGGCTCATGCTTGCGCAGCCCGGCAGTACTGGTAGCGCTGCTGAGCCTGCCATAAAGCCGACTGTTTTTAGAAATTCCCTTCTTGTTTGTTTTGTCATTTTGGCTCCTTTCCTGCATCTT
>CAYGBH010000385.1:0-4230 GCA_964348055.1 uncultured Pirellulales bacterium | reverse complement strand
ACCCGACCGGTAAGGAAGTCAGCTATCGGGAAACCGTGCACCATCATATCGTGAGCACTCTGGCCAATCTGGAGACCCTGCGCGCCAACCGGCAGGTAATCCTGAGCGATTTTTTAGCCGACCGACAATGGGCAGTTTCCGAAAAGGGACCGTACAGCGGTACGTTTCTGCTGCCGCCTCAGAAAGATGATTTGAGGTGGAAACGCATAGTCGAGCTGATTAAGTGCCAGGGCATCGAAGTAGAATTTGCGCAGGAGCCTTTCGAAGCTAAAAATGTAACCGATATGTGGGGAAACAAGCTCCATGGCAAAAAGTTTCCGAAGGGTACGCTTGTGGCTCGCTCCAGACAGCCACACCGTCGCATGCTTCACGCGTTGTGCGATTTTGATCCGCATTTGGAAGATAGCTTCCTGCTGAAGGAGCGCAAAGAAATCGAAAACCGCCGGAAAACCCTGCTTTATGACGTATCGTCGTGGAACCTGCCGATGGCATTTGATCTCGAGTCATACTGGGCCAAGAGTATATCAGATGTTAAATTCGCTTCGAAACCTTCGAAGCCGGTTCGTGATTTGTCCAAACTGAAAAATAAAAGCGGTTACGGCTACTTGATTGATTTTAGAAATTCCAATATATATCCGGTCCTGGTTCGTCTTTTCGACGGCAAATGTCATCCGCGGGTCGCGACCAAGCCATTCAAGATCGAAGGTCAAGAGTACGAGGCGGGGACGGTTCTGCTTCGCGGCCACGAGAATCCCGGCAACTTACTGGAGGTCCTGCAGAAGGTCGCCTCTGATTTCTCCGTTCGCATTCATGCAGTAGATAGTGCCCTCGCAGAAGATGGTCCTGATCTTGGCGGCCGAAAGTTCAAGCTATTAGCGGAACCACGGGTGGCAATAGCTTCACAATGGCCTGTCCGGTCGACTTCATTTGGGTCGGTTTGGTACCTGCTTGACTATCAGCTTCGACTCCAGAGCTCACCAATTAACATCCAGAACACCGGCAACATCGACCTGCGAAAATACAATGTGCTGGTACTTCCGGATGGCGGTGACCTTGACCGGGTACTCGACATAAAAGCAATTGAAAAAATAAAGAAATGGGTCGAGGCCGGTGGGACTTTGATTGCCGTCGGCAGCTCCGCAGCCTTTGCAACCGACAAGGATCGGGGGCTTTCGTCGGTACGGTTAAAACGTGATGTGCTTGATAAACTTGAGGAATACCAGGAGGCGGTGGAACGGGAAAAAAATGCCCGGGATATCAAGATTGACCCTAACCAAATATGGGGAATCAAAGCAACCGAGGAAAAGGCGACAGACGCAAAGACACAAGAAGATGAAACCAAAAAGCCCGAGGAATCCAAAACCAAGGCCGATATTGAAAAGCTTATTGAAAAGCTGAAACGCACCGACGAATGGCATCGCATTTTCAGCCCGAGAGGCACGTTCCTTACAGGTACTGCTAATACAGAACATTGGCTCGGTTTCGGTTTGAATGAGAAGCTACCCGTGATGTTTTGGGGCAGTAATGCATTTATGTCGAAGCATCCGGTGGCGACCGTGGTTCGCCTTGCTGATAAGAACAAGCTGCGTTTAAGCGGCCTGCTCTGGCCCGAAGCTAAAGAACGCCTCGCAGACACCGCCTATGCCACTGTCGAGTCGGTGGGCCGCGGCCAGTTGATTCTGTTTGCGACCGACCCGACTTATCGAATGTGGCTGCCGGGCATGCAACGACTATTCCTCAATGCAATACTATTAGGGCCTGGCATGGGCACCTCCCAGCCGCTGCCATGGTGAGTATGAAGAAAGATAGAGATTCCGATGCGCCAAACTTAGCGCGAACGTGCCTGTTTGCGTCGAGACAGGGCGACAAAAAAGCACGCCATGACTAATACCGCCAGGGCAAAGCTCCATCCCGGCGCAAGACCTGATGCGCTGGGCAGGTAAGCACAGAGCAAAGCGAGCCCGGCGACCAACAGACTGTAGGGCAATTGCGTGCGAACGTGTTCTATAAGGTCGCAGGAACTGGCAATGGAACTCATAATAGTCGTATCAGAGATGGGCGAACAATGGTCACCGAAGATTGCGCCATCCAGGACTGCGCCGATGCTTATCATTGTGGTCAGGCCGTAGGTGTTCCCGTCGAGTGCAAAGGCGACCGGAATTGCAGTGGGGATGAGGATGGCCATCGTTCCATAGCTTGTACCTGTGGCAAATGAGGTCACGGAGGCAACGAGGAAAACTGCCGGTGGAAACCAATGCGGTGATACTCTGCCGACCAAAATTGCCGTCAGGAACTCTCCGGTTTTCAGGCTGTCGCAGCAATTCTTGAGCGACCAGGCGAGAATAAGTATGACAAAGGGAATCATGGCGCGCTTAATGCCTCTCTTGAAACAGGTAATTATAACGGGTATGCGCAGCGACCCGAACAGTTGCGAAAAGATCAAGGCCAGTGTCAGACCAAATAGTGCGGCACAAGCAAGAACCAGAGGACTGTTTTCGGCGTGACCGATTACCTCGCGCCAATAGACCCAACTTGCCGGAGAAAGGGCCTCAATATCAACAGGCTTCGCAGGCATATTCTCTGCGATAGCAGTGGGGTGGTTGGCTTGCCAATCAAGCATGTCCTCTTTCAACCTGGAGGTTCCGTCGAACCAAAGACCGGTGAAGTGAAAGAGCAGAAGTCCGGCCAAAGGCACTAAGGCATTTATGGCCCGGCCGGATTTCTCGGCGGATGACCTTAGGGCCGGATCAGCAGGACTTTCAGGTAGGGCACCTTCGTCTTCTTCCGGGGGCCCATTGACCTGCGTTCGTTTTTGTGCTGTCTTCATCGGCCCGAAGTCACGACCCATGAGAATATGTATAAAAACAAATACGATCATCAAGAGACAATAGAAGCGAAAACTCAAAGCGTCAAAGAACATGGAGTATCCGCTCTTATCAATTTCAAGCTTATCGGCAATCTGACGAAGAAGGCCCACTTCATAAGCAATCCAGGTGCTGACGACTGCAAGTCCTGCAATAGGTGCACTGGTGGCATCAACAAGAAAGGCAAGTTTTTCACGGCTAACGCGAAACCGGTCGGTGATCGGCTGCATCATCGAGCCCACGATGATGGCATTAGTATAGTCATCGATGAAGCAGAGTACTCCCATAAGAGCGGTGGCTGTTTGAGCGGATTTTCCACCCTTTACCCACTTCAAGAGCCACGTAATGATACCTCTGAAACCTCCTGAGGCAATGAGTATTTCTACCATCACAAAGATAATCGGGATAAACGCCAGAATCGTCAGGTTTGTCTTGTTTGTGATAGTATCGGCCACAAAGATGCCTACAGTCTTGAACCCCTCAAGCCAAACTGCAGCACTCAGCGGGGCCTGTGGAACCTGAGTTAGCAAGCCGCCTACCAGAATTGCAATTCCCAGACTCGGCAGGACATGGTGTGTCAAAAAGGCCAGCAAAATTGCCAGTACAGGAGGGATAACGCTATACCACACGCTTGTTTGCGAAGTTTGCCTGCTCAGTGGCGCAAGGCAAGCGGTCAAGGCGCATATAGCACCGAAAAAAATAACTGCCACGGCACTTCTTGTGAGAACTTTTGATTTCAACAGACTGTTATTGGGTTCCCGCTTTGCGGGGGCCCTTAATCCTGGCGTTCCTGCTGCCTCGTCTTGCTCCCTTTTTTGCTTTCGCATAAAGCACGGGGGCAGAGGCAAGAAAGATAATAAATTTGCTTTATACGCAATACCGACAAAACTTACAGAAATCAATCAATTTATCTCTTTTCGTTTGTACACAACCTTTCCGCCTACAATTGTATAGTCCACTTTTGTGGACATAATTTGGTCATGCGGTATGGTCATCAGGTCCTTATTGAATATCACTACGTCGCCCAGATAGCCTTCTTTGATCATACCCTTGCGGTCTTCCATGAATTCCGCATATGCTGAGCCGATGGTATATAACTCGATGGCCTGCTCCATGCTCAGTCTTTGGTCTGGGAACCATCCGTTACCCGGTTCACCGACCCTGTCCTTTCGGGCCACTGCGGCATACAGACCTTCCAGGGGATTAATTGGCTCGACGGGGTAATCGGTGCCAAAAGCGATTGCCGCCTTAGCATCCAATAGCCGCTGCCAGGCATAGGCACCTTTACAACGTTCCGTGCCGATACGTTTCTCGGCAAAACGCTTATCAGTTATGCAGTGCGTAGGCTGCATTGATGCGATTACTC
>CAYGBH010000384.1:0-4242 GCA_964348055.1 uncultured Pirellulales bacterium | reverse complement strand
GAGCCTTTTGCCGACCTTATCTTTGCCGACCCGCCTTTTAATATCGGCTACAAATACGATAAATACTACGATAAGGTCAAAAGCAAAAACTACATCGCCTGGACAAAAGACTGGATGAGCGTCTGCAAAAAAGTGCTGAAGCCGCACGGCTCATTCTACATAGCTATAGGCGATGAATACGCTGCAAACGTAAAAATCATAGCTGACGAACTCGGCCTTTTTATGCGCAACTGGCTCATATGGCATTACACCTTCGGCCAGCAAATGAAAAAAAAATTCGCCCGCTCGCATACTCACATTTTTTACTTTGTAAATGATAAGAAAAACTTCACCTTCAATGATTACGCCGTACGCGTTCCGTCCGACAGGCAGTTAATTTATAATGACAAACGGGCCAACCCCAAAGGCAAAATGCCTAACGATGTCTGGGACGAATTCTCTCGTGTGTGCGGCACATTCAAAGAACGCCAGGGTTGGCACCCTTGCCAGATGCCCGAAAGCCTGCTAAGGCGAATAATCGCCGTCAGTTCAAATCCCGGCGATTGCGTGCTCGACCCTTTCAGCGGCTCTGGAACCACACCCGCGGTATCATATCAATTAGGCAGAAATTACCTGGGCGTGGAAATCTCTGAAAAATACGTTGAAAATTCAAACAAACGCCTGACCCAACTGAAAAAACAGCGCTCCGGGAACCTGTTCCTCGATTCCGCCGAGTTGGATGAACTCAAGCGCCTTTCGGTTGATATAAAAATGCCGCTAAGAGAGATTACCGCTGACCAAAAGCTTTTGAAGCAGTTTACAAATCAATTTGTGGTGCGAATGAACAACCAAAAACGATATGACACAGAACAGATTTTGACGGCTTTAGAGACTATATCGGAGCTGTCACTTCCTCGGCAAGCTCGGGACAGGCTCTGAGTGAAGCGAAGGGTCTGGCTGGCTGAAATAAGAGATTTCTCGTCTGCCCTTGGCGGACTGGGAATGACATTTTGTGTCTTGAGATAATGACGGCTTGAAAGGATTTAGCCGATTGAAAAATGTGCGAGTGAAAAATATTTTGCTGCTTTTATTGGCCTTTGCTGCCAGTGCGGTAATGCTGACGGTGATTCAAGCGCCGCTCGGCGTCCTGGGTGTTGCCCTTAATCTGTTTGGTTGGCGGATCGAGCCGCAGCTTAGCTGGCTGGCCTGGGTATCGCTGGTGCCATTCATCCTCGCCTGTTCGCCGGATGCGAAACCTCGTCGCTTAGCTCTTGTGTGCTACACAATTTCACTCTGCTATTGGCTTGGGAATCTATACTGGATATGTCCGATAACTGTGTTGGGCTGGATTGCTTTTTGCCTGTACACTGCCTTGCTTTGGCCGGTACTGGCGCTTTGTTTGCGTTATTGTCGGATAAAAAAGATACCGCTGTTTCTCGCTGCACCGATACTGGTTGTCGGAGCCGAGCGTCTGCAGGGTCTTTTCTTAGGCGGTTTTTTCTGGCGGTTTTTAGCTCACAGCCAGTATCAGAATATCACGCTCATCCAGACAGCCGACATTTTCGGCGCCGGTGGAGTTTCTTTTCTGATAGCGATGGTCAACGGATTGGCGGCCGAGTTGATACTCGATGCTCGATTCTGGAGGAGTGTTTTAAGAATCAGCAATCTTTTAAAAATCGGCCTGGTAGGCACAGCACTGGTCGCTGCCATTGTATACGGGCGGTGGAGAATAAACCAATCAGATGTATTCGTTACAGCCGGTCCATTAGTCGCGTCTCTACAGTCAAACGTTCCGCAGTCGGTTAAGAGAGAGGCACTGAGGGGAGAGGGCGAACATGCTGAGAAGACATCCGAGGCGATATTTGATGAGCTAATGCAGGCTAGTTATGCCAGCGTCGAAGCTGGTGCTGAACTAATCGTCTGGCCTGAGACAATGGTGCAGGCGACGTTAAACCCTGAAGTGCTGGAGCTGGTAGGGCCTGCACATACCTGGAAGAGTTTTGACCAAGCCCTTCGGGAGCATTCCAAGGACACCGCTTTTCTGCTCGTGGGGGCATACGGGGGTATGCCGGACAAATCAAAAACCAGGCTGGTTGAAAGGTATAATTCAGCATTTTTATACAAGCCAGATGGACAGCAGTATGAAGAACACTATGACAAGATTCATCTGGTCTTATTCGGCGAGGTACTTCCCTTCAGGAAAAGCTTTCCTTTGCTTTTTAAGCTTATAATGAAATTCAATCCGTATGGTTATGATCATTCACTCGACGCAGGCAGCCGATACTCCGTCTTTGAAATGGCCGGTGGACAGCAGGATTATAAATTCAGCGTAATGATTTGTTACGAGGCTACTATACCTGCAATTGCCCGGAGATTCGCATTAGACCAGCAAGGACGAAAGCAGATTCACTGGTTAGTCAATATAAGTAACGATGGATGGTTTGTTCGATTTAAGGATGGAAAGGTCCTGCCCAGCACGGAGCTTCCCCAGCACGCAGCTATTTGTGCCTTCAGGGCAGTCGAAAACAGACTTGCCGTCCTGCGAAGTGTTAATACAGGCATAAGCTGTCTAATTGATAGTTTAGGACGTGTAAAGAATGGGTTTCTGGCCGGCACCTTGCCCCGTAAGGCTATGGCCCGAACAGGTATGGCCGGGTGGTTTACCGACAGAATACCGATAGATAAAAGAACGACTCTTTTCAGCAAATATGGCCAATGGCTGGATTTTTGTTGTGAATTTTGCCTTATTGTGCTCATAATAGTACCGCTATCGGCGAGACTTTTTAAAATCAAAAAATGCCGAATTCATTTGTCAGGAAAGCCAAATGAAAAATACACTCCAGAAAGCTAAAACGCAAAAGTACGAAAAAATAAATATTTTTATTTTTCGTGCTTTGTTTTTTGCTTATCTAACGGTGTTAGCCTTCGGATGCGAGGAATCGTCGCAGACAGCTCCTGGCGGTTTTGGTTTTCCCGACATGTATGAATCCAGGGCAGAAGCTATGGACCCGCTGTCGGAAGCCTACCAGATTGTCTGGGGTGCGTTGGTCGATGTTGATCCGCTGGTCAGGGTCAATGCTATCGAAGTTGTTGCAACAACCAGGCAAATCAGACTGATGCCTGAAGTACAGCGATTGCTGAGAGATGAATATGCGCCGGTCAGATTTGCAGCAACTTTGGCTGTAGGCGATTTAAGATACTCCCTGGCAGAAAAGTCGGTCGGTCAGTTGTTGCAGGACCAGGATGATAATGTCATAATCGCCGCCGCCTATGCGATGACCAGGCTTGGATTTAGCGAATATGCTGAAGTTGTTCGCGCAGCGATAGACAGCGATGATCAGACGGTCAGAGCCAACGCCGCTTTTCTATTGGGCAAGAGCGGCGATAAAAGCGCATTAAAGCTCTTGGAATGGGCCTTGCAGCGCAAAGATTCGGACGATAAGGTTGTATTTCTGGCGGCAGAAGCGATGGCAAGGCTCGGTGATGAGCGGATATATCCGAAGCTTTGGGCGATGCTAATAAGCGTTTACGCCGACGTCAGAGTTAGTGGCATAGGGGCAATGGGCAAGCTGGGAACGCCAGAGGCCAGAAACGCCCTGGTTACGATGCTCGATGATGATGTTCTGGAGGTACGCCTGGCTGCAGCAGGACAGCTCGGTATGTTCAAAGACACCACCGGCGAACGGGAAGTCCTTGATGTTTTTAAGAAAAATTTTACCGCCGGCCTGGATAAAATGGCCCGCGAACGCGTTAATGTGCTGACGGCGCTGGCAATAGGCCAGATTGGTACACCTTCCCTTGTAAAATTTTTGCCGCAGTTACTGAAAAATGAGTCAAAATTCGTGCGTATTGCCGCCGCCAAGGCCGTTTTTCAGTGTACAGTGAAATAATTGACGCCTGAAAGCCCTATGTTATCGGATTTAGCATAGCCTATCTTTCGTCGGCCATTCTAATTTGGGCTATTTGTCAAAAATAACTTGACCTTTCCAGGCTTTAAGCGTAAAATTGTAGAGTGCACATATAACATCAGGGCTTGGGGCCTCATTTTTCGGCCCCACACCGATTGGGCTTAAGGCTCGCGCCTAATTAGTGCGGGGCAAAATGGAGTCCTCCCAAAGCCTTTATATCGTGAGGTGACCGGTGCAGTGGTGAAAAGAAAATACAAATTAAGTGATGAAAGGAGCAAGTTTTGAGCACGCTTACAAAGGTCCTAATAGTCCTGCTGACGATATCCTCAATTTTTCTCTGCGGAATTGTCGTAAC
>CAYGBH010000383.1:0-4247 GCA_964348055.1 uncultured Pirellulales bacterium | reverse complement strand
AACCAGCGACTACAGCGGGAACTATCATGGCTTGTGTCAATGCGATAACTGCAAACGGCTGTTCAAGGAATTCGCTGGTATGGAGCTGCCGCGGACGGCGAACAAGAACGACCCTGCGTACAGAAAGTACGGCGAGTTTACTCGAATGATGACGGACAGGCAGTTTAGACGGGTCAACGAGTTTCTCAAGGCAAAACGCCCGGATCTGGCGATCTGCACTTATACCCCCGTCGGAGTGGACGTCATTCGCAGGGAGTCGAATCGGCCTTTGGGCCAGGGGTCTTATCATGATACTGATTTAGCCAAGTGGACGCTGCTAACATGTGGCCAGCGGCAGCTTGCTTGTGCGGCTGTGCACTTTATACGAATTCCTTATCGCCACGCTGCGGTCTCGCCTTACTTGACGACCCGACGACTGTGGCAGCAGATGGTCAACGGTGCCTGGCTGGATTTCTACTGTATCGGCCCTTTGCAAAGACAAGAGGACCGAACCGGACTGGACCTGGCTGCCGGTGTCTACAACTTCCATAAGGACAATGAGCAATGGCTGCTCCACACTAAATCGGCTGCTCAGATTGCATTGGTGAGAAGTGCAGGAATGGAATGCCAGGGCTTGATGCAGATTCTTTATGAGAATCAGGTGCCATTTGCGTTTACGCAAATTAATTCCGAGCAATTGGCCGACTATCACCTGGTTATTGTCCCGAATGCAAGCCAGCTCAATTCGGACCAATGCAAAGTACTGGACAGCTATGTGAACAATGGCGGCAAACTCCTGATAACTAAGGAGGTCCCGAGGGAACTTCAGTGCGTCGGCCCGGTGACGCTTGAATCAACGCGCCCCAGAGAAAAAGGCTCCTACATCCGGATCCGTCCGGAAGACCGCAGGCGTTTCGCTCGTCCTGAACTGGACAAGCTTGATCTGGTCTTTCTTCAGGGCTCCTTCAATGTGTACAAGCTGGGAGGTCGTGTTGAAGGGCTACTGAGACTAATCCCGCAGGATATGTTCGGGCCACCGGAAAAGTGCTACTATCGGAGGGTGTCTGACCATCCTGCCCTGCTCTATAATAAGTATGGCAAGGGTGCGGCCGCGTGCTTCACATTTGATATTGGCGCACACTACCAGGAACAGTGCCATCAGGGCCACGCCAACCTGGTTATGGGTGCCATCGACAATGTACTCGGCCTGGATCGCCGATTAAAGGTCAAAACGTCGCCGCTTGTGGAAGTGACCCACCGAATCTCAGGGGACAGCACGTTTGAATGGGTCGGTCTGTTTAATCATTCGGGACAACTCAATAACGCCCTGCACGCCCCCATTCGCATTGACGACATCCGGATGAGTATCGCACCGGCCAAACCTATCAAGACCGTACGCCTGCTAAGCAACGGTAAAAACTTTAGAGTATCCAATCGCAAGGGTCGCATCTCTATGACGATTCCCAGTCTCAAGCATTATGACATCGTACTGCTCGAGTACAAATGAAAGGACTACAGAAGGACAATAGAATGGAAAAGGGACGGTGATTCCTCAAATAGAGATGATTGCGCCAAATAGTAGAACTGGAGGTATGTTGATATGAATACGTTGAATAGACGACAGTTTATGCGTCTTACAGGGGCCGCTGCTGTGGCTATGAGTCAACCGGTCGTGTTGGGCAGTCTCAGGGAATCCACCCAGAGACCCAACATCCTGTTCTGTATCTCTGATGACCAGAGCTGGCTCCATTGCAGCGCCTACGGCAGCAAAATGGTCAGGACTCCACACTTCGACCGAGTAGCCCGCGAGGGCATACTGTTTCGCAACGCCTTTGTGTCAGTGCCGTCCTGTAACCCTTCCCGCTCATCGGTCCTGACCGGTATGCCGTTCTATCGTCTGAAAGAGGCTTCTATGAACCATACTCCCTGGCCACAGAGGCTGAAGGTCTATACCGACATACTCGCAGAAAACGGCTATTATGTCGGCTTCACCGGCAAGGGGTGCGGTCCCACAGACTGGAGAATCGCCGGGCGTAGCTACAACCCGGCTGGTGTGGCATATAACAGGTATTTCCATCAGAGCGGTTCCAAAGGAATCTCCAATACTGATTACGCCCGTAACTTCGAGGACTTCCTGGACAAGCAGCCTCAGGGCTTACCTTTCTGTTTCTGGTATGGTGGCAGGGACCCGCACCGCGTCTTTCAAAAGGGTATCGGCCTACGGGAAGGCAAGAAGCTCTCCGATGCGGAGGTGCCTTCGTTCTATCCGGATTCGCCTGAGATTCGGAGCGACCTGCTGGACTACGCCGTGCATATCGAGTGGTTCGACCAACACCTGGGCCGGATGCTGAAGAAGCTGGAGGAGATTGGAGAATTAGATAATACTCTTATTTTGGTCACGAGTGATAACGGAATGGCCTTCCCTCGGTGCAAGGCCACCTGTTACGAGTTTGGCATACACATGCCCCTTGCCATTCGGTGGGGCAATGTGGTCAAACCCGGCCGGATGGTGAACGATTTTGTCAGCTTTACGGACTTTGCCCCAACCTTCCTGGAAGCGGCCGGCATAGCCGTCCCTAGGAACATGACCGGCAAGAGTCTCCTGCCAATCCTGCAGTCGGCTCGTTCCGGTCAGGTGGACCCCAATCGTGACCACGTGGTCGTGGGCGTGGAACGTCACTTCCCCGGCGGGCGCAAAGGTGGCTGGGGCTATCCCATCCGGGCCATCCGCACGGAGCAGTTCTTATATATTCAGAACTTAACCCCAGACCGTTGGCCTGCGGCAGACCCGGATGGGCCGGTCTGGCCTGACGATGACCCTACCGGCGGTTTCGGTGACTGTGACGGCTCACCCACAAAGACCTACCTCTGCAGCCATCGTCAAGATAAAGCTTATTATTATGATCTGGCCTTTGGTAAGAATCCAGCAGAACAGTTGTATGATGTCACAAAGGACCCGTATCAGTTGCAGAACCTAGCTGACCAGAGCCGGTACGCCAAGATTAAGGCCAAACTGGCTGCAAGGCTCAGAAGAGAGCTTCTCGAGACTAAGGACCCGCGCGCTATTGGTAAGGGCGACGAGCTGGATGAATACGCCCGCAAGTATCAAAAGCCTCTGTAACAGAAGGGAGCACTCAGATGTCGTTGTTCAGGGAAAACATGGACAAAACAGACCCCAGAGACCAGACTACAGACTTCAGACCACTTGAGTCTTGTGTCTTGGTTCTTGGATCTTATCTAATCCTTTGCTTTGTTGCAGTTTTCTGCCCCGCTCTTGTCTTCGACAAGAAGACGCGGGGGGCTGCATCGGTTACCATTTTCATCGATGACAAGAGCCCTCAGGCCGTCTTTGCTTCTAAAGAGATTCAAGCAGCCCTGAAGACAAAAGGACATAGTGTAAGACAGTCCCCTCTGAGACAACCGGGCAGGGTCTCCGATGGTGTGCGCATCGTTCTTTCTTTGCGCTCAAACACGGATATCACATATAAGATGCAATCGGAAGGAGCAATCCCTTCGGGGTCATTAAGAAGCGAGGGCTACAGCATCCGCACCACATCCGATAGATCGCGAACCACCTACTGGACGATCGGTGCGGACTCGGCAGGTGTTATGTACGGGGGACTGGAATTAGCTGAAATCATCCGATTGGACGGCATCGGAGGCATCAAAGACGTCGACCACAATCCTTACATGGCCATGCGCGGCACTAAGTTCAACATTCCCCTGGATGCCCGCACGCCCAGCTATACCGATGCCTGTGACGCCGCACAGAAAAACATCGACCAGATGTGGAGCTTTGACTTTTGGAAAGAATACATCGATAATCTGGCGCGGTACCGATACAACTTCATTTCCCTGTGGAGCCTCCATCCCTTCCCTTCGCTGGTTAAAGTCCCGGACTACCCAAACGTGGCATTGGATGATGTGAAAAGGTCAACAGTCCAATGGGACGAATACTATCCCGGAAACGGAACAGGATTCGCCAGTCCTGAGATTTTGAACAACCTTGAAATATTAAAGAAGATGACCATTGAAGAGAAGATAGACTTCTGGCGTAAGGTGATGCGCTACGCCAAGAGCCGCAACGTTGACTTCTACGTGGTCACCTGGAATATCTTCGTCAATGGTACTTACGGGAAATACGGCATCACCGACGATATCAACAACGAAACCACCATCGACTATTTCCGCCAGAGCGTCAAACAGATGTTCCTGACGTATCCGGATTTAGCGGGTATTGGCCTGACCACAGGGGAAAACATGCGGGG
>CAYGBH010000382.1:3143-4249 GCA_964348055.1 uncultured Pirellulales bacterium | reverse complement strand
AAATCAAACCGGGTGACAGAATCTACCTCGGCTGAGACCTCGGAGCATCTTTGAATTGCCGTAAATCAAAAACTTCACACTTACTTGGTATAGAATTTGTGTACCGTCACTGTCGCGTACTTCTGACCCGGCTCGAGAACAACAGGCGGAAAGTGCGGTTTATTCGGTGAATCCGGGAAGTGCTGCGTTTCCAGGCAAAACGCATAGTGCTTGTTGTACACCTTGCCGCCTTTGCCGGTTATCGAGCCATTCAGGAAGTTTCCGGTGTAGAGCTGCACTCCCGGCTCAGTGGTATGAACTTCCATCACCCGCCCACTGGTCGGCTCATAGGCCCTTGCACACAAGGACAGCTCCCCGCCGTCGCTGTTGAGCACGTAATTATGGTCATAGCCCTTGCCAACCTGGTCGATTCGCGAACCAATAGACATCGGCGAGGTAAAATCCATCGGTGAATCTTTCACGCTTCTGATTTCGCCGGTCGGTATCAGACCTTTATCAACAACGGTGTAGCTGTCGGCGTTGAGCATAAGCTCATGCCCGAGAATATCACCCATGCCCTGCCCGGCCAGGTTGTAATAGCTGTGATTGGTCAAATTTACCACGGTGGTCTTGTCAGTCTCGGCCTCATAGCTAACCTTCAATTCATCGTTGTTGGTAAGCGTGTAGATAACTGTGCAGTCCAGATTGCCCGGATATCCTTCTTCGCCGTCTTTGCTCAGATAGGTCAGCTTCACCCCTACCGCGTTGGCAGTTTCTATTTGCTCAGCATTCCACACCACCTTGTCAAATCCCTTTTTCCCGCCGTGAATGTGGTTCGGCCTGTTGTTGGCCGCGAGCTTATACTCGACGCCGTTGAGGACAAATCTGGCCCCGCCTATGCGATTAGCATATCGGCCGACGGTCGCCCCGAAAAAAGAACCTCTTTTGATGTATCCGTCAAGCGTATCGTAACCAAGCGTGATATCGGCGAGCTTGCCGTCTCTATCCGGGACCTCCAGCGAAACTAAAATCGCCCCATAGTTCGTAATCCTGGCCCGAAGACCATTTGCGTTTGCGAGGGTGTATAAATCAACTTGCTCGCCGTCGGGCGTTTGGCCGAAAGATTC
>CAYGBH010000382.1:0-3043 GCA_964348055.1 uncultured Pirellulales bacterium | reverse complement strand
CGAATCGCTTGTCAAAAAAATTATGCCTCATGTCCCCGCAGGCAGCAAGAAGCTGAAAGTCAGCCACCGCAGAAATCCACCCGAAACAGTTGCATTTTCTTGATAAATAGCCTATTCTCAATAACATGCAGGTTCAGCAGCACCGCTGAAAGAAGGCTAAAGGGAAATGTCAGATAATTCCCCCACAAATTCTGCTCTACCCGGCGCCGGTCGGTTCGCAACTACGCACTGGAGCGTAGTCCGAGCGGTGCGTCAACCCGGGTCTGCTCGCTACCAACAGGCTCTGGAGACGCTATGCCGAACATACTGGTTTCCACTTTACGCCTATCTGCGGCGACGTGGCTATGACGCTCACCAGGCTGAGGACTGCACGCAGGCGTTCTTCGCCCGTTTAATGGAGAAGCATGGCCTGCGCCTGGCTGACCCGAAGCGCGGCAAATTTCGCTCATTTTTACTTGTTGCACTCAAGCATTTCTTAGCCAACGAGTTCGACCGGGCCCGCGCTCAAAAACGCGGCGGAGGTCAAAAAGTCATTTCCCTCGATTTCCAGAACGCTGAGAGTAAGTATGTCCTGGAGCCTGCCGATCCACTTTCTCCTGAAAAGCTCCTTAACCGGGCCTGGGCACTTACGGTGTTGGACCGGACGATGGCCCGACTACAGGCCGAATCGACCGGTACGAAGAAGCAAAAACTCTTCGACTATCTGAAGGTTTATCTGACAGCCAATAAAGGTTCTGTTCCTTACCGCGATGTGGCTGGCGAACTGGCCATGACCGAAGGGGCCGTGAAGGTCGCCATGTATCGCCTGCGGAGGCGCTACCGCGAATTGTTGCGGGATGAAATCGCCCAGACCGTTACCTCCGAGGACCAGATTGATGAGGAAATTCGGGACCTCTTCGCCGCCCTGGCTCGCTGAGCATATCGATGGTGGCATCGGAAAAAATATTCGAAAGCGTGTAACCTTTTTGCTGGTTTGCTTAAGTAATAGGTAGAAGCAAGCAAGACCCGGAAAGGAGATGGTATTATGGCTGAAGAAAGACATTGTACCGGCTGTGGAGTTGAGCTGCCGGCTGATGCGCCGCAAGGCCTTTGTCCACAATGTCTTATGAAGCTCGGTCTGCCAAGTGGCGTCGAAGCCGACAAGGTCGGCCCCTCTAATACCGGCAGCGATGTTCCTACGAGCGCCACACCGCCGGGCAAGTTTGAGCCACCGAACCCGGCCGAATTAGCCAAACAATTCCCCCAACTGGATGTTCTCGAACTGCTGGGGCAGGGCGGCATGGGAGCGGTGTACAAGGCACGCCAAAAGCAGCTCGACCGGCTCGTGGCCCTGAAAATCCTCTCGCCGCAGGTCGGCCAGGACCCGGCTTTTGCCGAGCGGTTTGCCCGTGAGGCGCGTTCGCTGGCCAAGCTGAACCATCCCTACATCGTCACAGTTTACGATTTCGGCCAGACAGAGAATGGTCTGTTCTACTTCGTCATGGAGTTTGTGGAAGGGACGGATTTGCGACATGTGATCCAGGCTGGCGAGCTTTCGCCCCGAGAAGCCCTGGCCATTGTCCCCCAAATCTGCCAGGCCCTGCAGTACGCCCACGACGAAGGTATCGTGCACCGGGACATCAAGCCGGAGAACATTCTATTAGACAAGAAGGGCCGAGTGAAAATCGCTGATTTTGGCCTGGCCAAGTTGTTGGATCGCCCCGCGGAGGTGTACACCTTGACAGGCGCCGGGCAGAAAATGGGCACTCCACATTATATGGCCCCGGAACAGGTAGAGCACCCGCACCAGGTCGACCACCGCGCGGATATTTATTCGCTGGGCGTGGTGTTCTACGAGATGCTCACGGGCGAACTGCCCCTCGGCCGGTTTTCACCGCCTTCGAAGAAAGTCCGAGTGGACGTCCGGCTGGATGAAGTGGTGCTAAAGACCCTGGAGAAGGAACCAGACCGCCGCTATCAGCATGCTTCTGAAGTGAGAACCGATGTCGAAACGATTGGCTCCGACAAGAGGGCCGATGACGATATTAAATTTATCAGGCGTCGTGTATGGATTCCAGCCATTGGGCTACTGATCGCCGGAATGATCAATTTTGTGGGCCCTTTTGAGTGTTTTCGGTTCGGGTCGATAGTCACAGAAATAACAATAGTGCTTTTGATGGTAGTGCAAACAGCTGTTGTAATCATTGGCGCCTGGAATCTGATGCAATTGAGGTCATATCGCCTGGCTTTATTAGGCAGTTTTCTCGGGATTCTCCCTTTCGCCCCGAGTGCCATCGTTGGTATACCCATGGGGATCTGGGCTTTGATCTTGCTGAACCGCTCGGAAGTGCAGGAAGCTTTTGCCAGCAGGAAGAAAGAACAGGTACGCCGCTATCAACACGCCAGCGAAGTCAAGACAGATGTGGAAGCAATTTCCAGTGGAGGACAGATAGCCACGGCAGCCAGCAGTACGCAGCCCAGCCGAATGGAAAAACATATCACGCTCGTCGCAGCAATCAGCATAGTGTTTGGGACGCTGGGAATATTGATCGGAATTTTCCTCTTCGTGGCGATCAGTGGTGGAGGTTTTATATCGGGCGATCCAGAGGCGATGAGCATTACTGGAATTGTAGGTACTGCGCTGGGGGGGTTCGTTGCTTTGACATCTGTGCCGGGGGTCATCGCGGGCATAGGGCTTTTAAAACGAAGAAGCTGGGCCAGAATTCTCGCCATCATACTTGCAATTCTCGATCTTATTGAAATACCGATTGGAACAGCCATCGGCATATATGCACTCTGGGTTTTGCTAAATGATGAAACAGCCAAATTGTTTGCCCGCGCTTCCGCCAAAAGGAAGAAGGAAGAGGCCGCTTAAGCAAATCGTCGGTCAGGATGCTGGCTCATCCTCCAATTGGGCAGGCTTTACAGTAGATTGTCTGGCGATATTCAGCAGCACACCAACGGCAGCGGAACAGAGCAGCATACTTGTTCCGCCGGCACTTACAAACGGCAGAGGTATGCCCTTTGTCGGCAGCACAACTGTCACCACCCCGATATTAAGTGC
>CAYGBH010000381.1:0-4293 GCA_964348055.1 uncultured Pirellulales bacterium | reverse complement strand
ACCCCAACCACACAAATCTTCATTTTGTCAGCTCCGACTCTCGATAACGTCGTTCCTGCGAAAGCAGGAATCCGGAAAGATAACCATAGTGTGGATTCCCGCCTGCGCGGGAATGACAAAGAGCGCTCAATACTCGATTATCCGTTATCAAGGAATTCTAACATATCGATGTCTATTTCAACGCTGGCTGCCTGCCCGAGCATATCTATCTGCAAGACCAGACGTGTGGCGTTTTTCGCTCTCACGACGATACCCTGCAAGTCAATTAACGGCCCCGCTATGACTCGGCACTGTTTGCCTATCTTGATGTATTTGTGCGGCCTTAGCGGAGCGCCGGCTCGAAGGGCCTGCTCAATCTGTACTAATTCATCGATTAATTTCTGTTGGTCTTTGACCTCGATTAGATTTGCCACGCGATTAGTGCGCAGCAGTTCGACCCGCTGGTTCTCTTCGCCGCAGAAGAATAAATATCCACTGAATAGAGGCAGGAACGACCGTATTGTTCTACGGCTTCGACGCCGAACTTTCCAGCTCATTGGAAGAAAGTAGCTGATATTCTTGCGGATTAGATCGTGGGCCAGAGCCTTTTCATTTCTGCTTCTGGTATGTGCCACCCACCATTGGCCGATAAAATCGCAGATCGATTCTACTTCAGGCCAGATGATTGGCGGATTTTCGCTTACTTTCAACAATTTTATTGTCCTAATTTATTCCGTAGAACTCAAGGGCCGTCCTTGCGACATATTCAATTTGCTCTGGTGAAAGTTCAGGATAAACCGGCAGCGATAAAACTTCGCTGCAGAGCCGTTCAGCGACCGGTAAATCACCCCGTTTGTAGCCAAGCTCTTTGAAGCAATCCTGCAAATGCAGCGGTTTTGGATAAAATATTGCTGTACTGATTTGATTTTCAGCTAAGAACTTTTGCAGCTGGTCTCTTTCAGGTACGGTTACGGTATATTGGTGATAAATGCTGACGTTGTTTGTCTCTATCTTAGGTGCTCTGACCGGCGAATTGGCGAAGAAACTGTCGTAAATAGCTGCGTTTTGCCTTCGTTTCTCATTCCATCGGTCGAGGTATCTGAGTTTGACGGCCAGAACCGCGGCCTGGACACTATCGAGGCGGAAGTTGCCGCCGATGGCTTTATAGAAATATCGGGGGTTTTGGCCGTGGTCGCGAAGAATTCTGATTCTTTCTGCGAGGTCTTCTGCGTTGGTTGTTACCAGTCCGCCGTCGCCGAAGCCGCCGAGGTTTTTGGTTGGGTAAAACGAAAAGCATCCGCAGTCGCCAAAATTGCCGCACTTTATACCATCCTGGCTCGCACCTATTGCCTGTGCCGCATCCTCTATGACGGCGAGATTGTGCCGCTGCGCAATTTCCATAATAACTTTCATCTGGGCCATTTGACCGAATAAATGTACCGGAATAATCGCCCGTGTCTTATCGGTTATTTTTGCTTCGATAAGGCCGGCATCGATGTTGTAAGAATCGGCCTCGACGTCGACAAAGACCGGCCTTGCGCCGAGTCTGGCGATACAGCCGGCGGTGGCGAAGAAGGTAAACGGAGTAGTTATAACCTCGTCACCCGGTTTTATTTCCAGTGCCATTAAGCTGACAAGCAGCGCATCTGTTCCGCTTGAGACTCCGATTGCATATTCGCTGGCACAATATTCTGCGATTTTTTCTTCAAATTCCGCCACCGCTGGGCCAAGAGCAAAAGACTGACTTTCACAAACCTCGCTTATCGCCTGCGTTATTTCGTTTCTGACAGCAGTGTATTGTGCCTTCAAATCCAAAATTGGGACCTGCATTAAAGCTCCTTTTGTATGTCCTCTTGCACACATTTGTCGTTTCTATTCCGGATTTTTGGTCAATAATCGCCGGCCAGAAACCTGATACTTTTGGCCTTGCCAACAACCGCTAAACCGGCACTTGGTTTTTGTCGATTAGTTCGACTGAAACTGTTAGTTTAGAGCTATACAACCAAAATGTCAAAATAATTGAAAAATAGATTTTCGACTTCCGATTGGAAATTGGGAATTAAACATTGACTATTTCCTGTTCACGGTCAAAAATTGGCAATTGAAAAGTGCTTTATTGAAAAAGGTTACGATGGACCACGTCATTGCGAGCGAAGCGAAGCAATCTCAAACACAACGATGAGTTTATCTGCCTGTCACGCAAGAGATTGCCACGGCCCTTCGGGCCTCGCAATGACATTTTGAAGAGGTTCTCAACATAGCAAATTGAAATCGGAAATTGACGTTGAGTGGTAATCAAAAATCGATAATCGAAAATCAAAAATCGGAAATAATTTAGGCGTTTTATTCACCTGTATCGGCAGGCGTGTCTCGCTGCTTAACAGCTTTCGCCGGGCGGCAGGACAGCTGAAAATAAACGCTTCGTTCTTTGGCACAGATACATCTGAGCTAAGTCCGGCCCTGCAATTGTGCGATAAGGGTTTCCTGGTTAAGCCGACGACGCACCCCGGCTATATCAAGCAGCTATTGACGATTGTCAAAGCCAACAGGGTAAAATTGCTCGTTCCCACCGTTGATTTGGACCTAAAACGTCTGGCCCGGAACAGGTCAAAATTCGCTGCGGCGGGCTGTCGCGTGCTTGTCTCAACCCCGAACGTAGTCGATATTTGTCAGGACAAGAGGAAAACGTACCGTTTCTTACTCAAGAACGACTTTGATACTCCCGTTACTATCAGTGTAGCGGCTGCACTTTCAAAAGCCAAACTCAGCTGGCCCTGCTTTCTAAAGCCCTGGGACGGCTATGCCGGCAGAGGAAACGCCATCGTTAACAATCGTAGAGAGCTGTTATTCTTCGGCAAGAAGGTGCCGAACGCCATCTGCCAGGAGTTTATCACAGGCACCGAGCATACCTGCGATGTATATGTTGACTTCTGTTTGAAGGTTCGCTGTGTCGTGCCGAGAAAACGCATAGAGGTAAGGGCCGGCGAAGTGAGCAAGGGGCAGGTGGTAAAACATCCCGGCATTATGAGCGAAGCTGCAAGATTGGTTGAGACGCTCGGGGCAGGGCCGGGTATTATAACTTTGCAATTGTTCCTGACAGCCGACAATAAGGTAAAATTCATTGAGATAAATCCGCGATTTGGCGGCGGTGCACCGCTCTCCATCAAGGCAGGTGCAAACTTTCCAAAATGGATATTGCAGGAGCTGCTCGGCCGAAAAACAAATATCCGTTTTGACGGCTTCAAGGATAATTTAATTATGCTCCGTTATGATAGCGAAGTCTGGTTGGAAAATCCTTAGCACTATAAGCCACAAAATGACGGTGGAGGAAAGATTACTTGAAAACGGAAGGCCTGTGAGCAGCGTTCGTAGAGGTAATTGACGCGGAAATTTGTCAATCGGCTATTTTCCAGACAATTCCCTGGCCCTTGTGTCCCTCTATAGGCGAGACAGAGAAAACTTCTCCTTCGGCCAGCCATTGCTTCAGGGATTTTTCACTCACTAACGGCAAACCTTCACTGCTTGCGTATTTGGATATGATTCTGATATCTGTTCTTTTTCCCTTGACTTCCTGCACGTACAGCAGCGGATAAACCATTGTATTGTCGGCGTAAACGATAGCATCAGGTTCGAGTTCTGTGAACACTTCATCGGCGAATTTCTCTGCCCCCCTGTATCCCGTTCGCCAGGGTCGCAGGAACCATGTGTAGTCATTGCGGTAGGGGACATCTGCCCTTGTTGAGATATTGAATCCGACTTTTTCAGCTAAGGAAGGAGCAATGATATAGGTTGGAATTGGCAGCAGAGCAAGGATAAGAACCGTCCAGCACAAAATCTTGCGGCCGGGCATGGCGGCAAGCATATTGAAGCCGACAGCGATTAGTACCGACGCTAAGCAATAAAAGGGTATGAAAAATGCATATCTGTCCGGCACCGTATATCTAAAGGCGAATGCAAAGAAAAGTATTAACAAAGCCAGAAGAATATTTGCGAAGCCGGGGCTTGGAGAGACTTTCTTGAGCCTGTAGAGACCTGCAAAGAAAAATATGACGTTTGGCGTGGGAAAGTTGTATGCGATGAATATCATATTTTCTTTGATAAGCCCGGCTGAAAGACTCGTGTTGAGAACATCTGCCTGCCAGCTTGTGCCGAAAAGAGCCGAAGCCAGAGTTGCCGATAGGTCGCCGGTTTGTACGATATTTTTTATAATCAGGTATTCATACGACCCGGCCCCGGCAATCCATAATGCAACTATAATACCAAGCGACCTGAAACTAATCTGTTTTCTCAGCAGCAAAGTCGCCAAAAGCACGG